>JBBQQK010000024.1:0-13524 GCA_038216025.1 Patescibacteria group bacterium | reverse complement strand
ACCTTGAAACTTATAAGGTACTTTTGTATTTTCTCATTGAGTTGGTACCGCGAGTGGGAATCGAACCCACACGACCGAAGTCACGCGATTTTGAGTCGCGCGCGTCTACCGTTCCGCCACCGCGGCGCCAGCTCAATAAGAAAATTTTTAAAGTAATGATTTGATGAATTCTCGACCGCAACCACTTTTCAAATACTTTTCTCGTTTACGTGCCAATTCTCTACTCGGATATTCTTCAGTAAGTATGATTTTAAAGGGTCTATAAGGTTTTGTCGTCTTGTTTCTGCCACTATTATGTTGATAAAACCTGCGTTCAACAGAATCGGTGATGCCTACATAACAATAATTTCTTACCAAGCTTTGTAATATATATACAGAATACATATGTTGTGCGCGCCTGCCTGCCGGCAGGCAGGTCTACCGTTCCGCCACCGCGGCGCCAGCTCAATAAGAAAAGTATATTTCAAGATTCCTGTTTTTGCAGGAATGACAATGTTACTTTATCAAAAAAGTTACTCTCGCACAATGTTGAAGATATCTTTTGTCAGATCGATAATTTTGGAAGCTTTTGATTCATTGATCAATCCTCCATCGATAATCAAGTCAATGGTATCCAACTCTTTTTGGCTTAGTTTATTTTGTATATCGGAGATTGAAAAGCAGTTAGGCTGACCCGACTTATTGGCTGAGGTTTGAGCGACAAAGCCGATTTGACTACAAATATCCAAGATTAAATTAGAATCTGGAATTCGAATAGCAGCACTCCCCTCTTTGGTGCAATATCCTGAAAATATATTGTTTTTTAATTTGACGATAAAGGTATATTTCCCCGGAGTATTGTTTTTAATGTATTTAATGCGTTTTTGATCCAAGTCGGTAATTTTTAGTAAGCCTTCAAGTCTATTGGTTGCTAGGCCTATAGTTTGGTCAAGAGGTCTGTTTTTTAATTTGAATATTTTTTCGAGCGCTTTGTCGTTAGTAGGGTCGCAAGCAAAGCCATATACAGTATCAAAAGGCAAAAGCACTACTCCCCCATCTCGAATGGTTTGGGATGATTTGAGCACGGTTTCTTCGTGGTTGAGATCGGTTAATTTCATTTTCATACCATTATACTATAGCACAAATCGCATAAAAATGCAATAGCGTCGTGTTGACGAGTATTCATAATAAAGATCTGAGAATATACCGTCGGCCTGGGATATTCATAATTAATATGTTTATAAATTAATTTTGCGGTACAATTAACTTAATTAAGAAAAGGAGATCTTATGCTAGATGGTAGCAGTCCAATGCCCGAAGAAGAAATGAGAAAAGAAGAAGTAAAAATGCAAATAAAAGAACTCTTTGACTCTCTTGAAATGAAAATTGAGGATCAAGAATTGGGCAATCAAATCGAACATCAGCGAAGAATCGCAGTAGATATTTTGAGGAAAATTGACAAAACAGCTCCATATCCGCAAGAGGCGGGTGACGAGATGGAAAAGTATTTCAGACTTTTGGAATTAGGACTGGAAAAGATAAAAAATCGCAATGAATTTATGGCTGGACAAGTTAAGGCATTGGTTATGAATGCTAAGGTTCATTATGATGCTGGTAGAACAGAAGTAGCGTATGAAGAGCTTGCTGATCCTGAAGGAGGGGCTATTAATGTTGCGGATATGAACTCATATTTCTCGGAGGATTTAGAGTCGTTGTATTTAGATATAAAACAACTTTGTGAACATATTAATTTTCTTATGACCGGAGCAATTCCTGAAGAGCAGCGTCCATCTTATGCAGAGCTGAAGCCAGAAATAGATGAATCAAAAACCAAAGAAATTTTAGGTAATGTGGAGTCGTCGGAAGAAGGATTGGGATATTTTAATTTTCTTAGAGAAAATTTTCCAAATGGCACTAAGGATATTTTAGGGCCGGTAAGTATTGATGTTGGTGGTACTCAAATGGAGTTTGTGGTTTTGAACGAAGGCCACCTTGCGGCGAATATCTTTTCTGTAAATCTTTCAATGCCAGGTCATCAGCTTGTGAGAAGAACAATGATTGTTGATATCAAAGGAAGAGTTAAAACTATTGGTCCAGATACCAAAGTACCTGATTGGGATCTGGCTGAAAATGAACCAGTGTTTAGCGGTTCTGACGAAGAAATATTTGCCAGCGTTATAACTCGGCTTAAAGAAGAAGTCAACAAATAGAATTATTCAATTTCAGTTTATTTTCAACGCCTCAAGTACCTGAGGCGTTGAAAATATCAAATCCTCAGTCTTTTTTTGTTTGTCTAATATTTACGTATGAAGTATAATTAAATGAGGATTAATGTGTTTCTGGAGGGATTTTGACGTATTCTCATAATAAAATTAAGGGTCCGACTGCTCTCATTATTTTGGACGGCTGGGGTATCGCTCCTTCTTGGGGCGGAAATGCCATATCGCAAGCAAAAACAAAAGTTTTTAATAAGATATTTAAAGATTTTCCCTCTACTACCCTACTGGCTTCTGGTGATGCGGTTGGGTTGCCTTCTAATTCTCCGGGCAATTCCGAAGCCGGTCATTTAAATTTAGGCGCCGGAAAGATCGTTCATCAAGATATTACTTTGATAGATAAAACCATCGAAGATCCGAATTTTTATCAGAATTCTGTGCTTTTAGGATCCATTGCTCACGCTAAAAAATACGATTCAAGTATCCATCTCTTGGGGTTGCTCTCCAAAACTGGTATTCATAGCCATATAAGGCATTTATTTGCTCTTCTTAAATTTTACAAGCAAAATAATTTCAACAAGGTTTACATACATCTTTTTTCTGACGGACGTGATTCTGACCCGATGGATGGAATTGTGATGATTGAAGAAGTAGAGCGCAATATCGCCGAAATAGGTATCGGTCGTATTGCCTCTATTTCAGGACGGTTTTTTGCAATGGATCGCGATAACCGTTGGGGCAGAATAGCTCGTGCATACAATCTTCTTGTTAGGGGTGAAGGCAACATCTTTCCTACGCCAAAAAGTGCTTTTTCATCAGCCTATGCCGCTGGCCAAACTGATGAATTTATTGAACCAAGGCTCATCTTTGATAAAACTCAGCCCAAAGCAATCGTGGAAGATAATGATTGTGTTATCATGTTTAATTTGCGAAGCGACAGGACAAAAGAACTGACAAAAGCTTTCTTGATAGATATTTTGCCGGAGTTTCCGGACAGAAAGAAGCTGGTCAACCTTTATTTTGCTTCATTTTCACCTTATGAGGAAAGTAAATTGGTGAAAAGGTTTGTTGTGCCTGAAAATGTGCTTGATCCTTTGGCAAAGGTTTGGGCCGATAACGGCTTGCGTCAATTTCATAGCGCTGAAACTGAGAAATATCCTCATGTGACTTATTTTATAAACGGTGGAGTCGAAAAACCTTTTTGGGGTGAGGACCGAGCCATGGTCCCTTCACCAAGAAATGTTAAGACGTATGATCATTGCCCCAAAATGAATGCAGACAAGGTAACCGGAGAGTTCATTTCTGCGCTCAACAAGAAAATATATGGTGGTTTCGTTGTCAATTATTGTAATGGCGATATGGTTGGGCATACCGGTAACTTAAGCGCAGCAGTTCAGGCTGTCGAGTGCGTTGACGAATGTGTAGGAAGAATTTTAGCAGCGATCGTCAAAAGCGGTGGCCGGGCTATCGTAACGGCTGATCATGGAAACGTCGAGCAGATGGTTAACCCATCCACAGGGGAGGCTGATACTGAACATACAACAAATCCAGTGCCTTTTATATTTGTTTCATCCGATCCTGATGAGCGCAAAATTATGTTCAGAGGTGATGGAGTTTTAGCTGCCGTCTCTCCTACCATTCTTGATCTTATGGATATTAAAAAACCGGACAGTATGGTAAACGAGTCGTTAATAATAAAAAATAATTTTAAGATATGAAAAAGAGACTGTTATTTCTCTTGATCGATGCTTTGGGCATTTCTCCCGTGTGGAAGGGTAACGCCCTTTTGTCGGCTGATTCCCGCTATTTGTTTGATTTGTTTAGTTCAAATATCCATTTTTTGCTTGAGCATAAAGAGCTCGCCAATTCTTATTATAGTCAAGAATTACTACATTCTGTTATCTCCACTGGAAAAAATCAGATTTCTAATAAGGGATATCTAGACAAAATAATTGAAGACAAATCTATTTTCGGGAAAGAGGCCGTATTGGGGATGTACGATCAGGTTAAGAGAAGAAATGCCACTCTTCATTTAGTCGGTTGTTTGCCGCACTCTCATTCCAAATATTCCTCTTTAAATCAATTGCTAGCTTTGGTGAAGCATGCGAGAAGTCAGGGCGTTTTGAACATCAAGTTTCATCTATTTTTGGATGAGAACATTGACTTAAATACTGCCACGCTTACGATCAACGAATTGGAAAGAGAGCTAGCCAATATGCAAGCTGGCCATGTGGCAACGGTGGCCGGAATGAATTGCCTTATTAATCCGAACAAGGTTAAAGAATTACTTAGAGCTTTAATTTTGAGAAAAGGCCAGAAGGTGTTAAGCGCCGGTCAAGCTGTGGCCCAAATGGCGAGCGATTCAGGGTTCAATCTGTCTCCACATATAATAGTAGAAGGAAGCAGATCTGCCGGGAAATTATCGGATTTCGATATAGTGCTATTTTTTAATAGTATTAGTTCTCAACTGGAATCAGTCTTGGCCTCTAATTTATCTAGCGATCACATAAAAGATTTTCTGATTTCTTATAAAGTGCCAAATTTTCTATCTTTAATATCTATCTTTCATTCGCCCGGAAATGAGCAGAAAATCTCATGCATTGAATCAAGAAATTTTGAAGGTTCGCTGCCAAAAATGTTTTCGGAGCACAATTTGACACAAGCAGAAGTTTCCGACTCTTCGAGAATTGATTATTTCGGAGAATATTTCGATGGAAATGCCGCTATTAAGGGACTGGAGAAGCTGTTTGTCCCGCTTGGCGATCCGTTTTTAACCACAGATAAGATAACAAAATCGACAGCTTCTATTCTGGTAGAGAAGCAATTTGATGTGGTCTATTGCGAATATTCTATCCTTGATATTTTCAACAAAATTTTAGACTTTACTTCAGCCACCAAAGCTTTAAATAAAGTTGATTTAGCCCTAAAAGAGTTGGTGCCTTTGGCGCAAATGAATGGATATCAGGTTGTTTTGGGATCAAATCATGGAGGGATTGAAAAGATGGCGGATTTAAATGAAATTGAACGTTTGAATCAAAAAACGACAAATCCAACCCCTTTTGTTATAGTGGGACACCAGATTAAAAAGATAACCAAGTTTTCAAATATTCATGACCATTTCTTATATGATATGATGAAAAGAAGAAATAATCTTTATGATATTTCGCCTACTTTGCTTGCGCTGCTTAATTTGCCAATTGATAAAAAAATCGAAGGAGCTAGTCTTCTTCAAAATGAAGGAAGGGTTATATGAGCGATCTAGAGTGTTTGATAAATCCGAAAAGTGTAGCCGTAATCGGTGCTTCTTCTGATCCGGTTAAAATTGGTTTCCAGATATTAAACAATTTAAAAAACAGCGGTTTCTCGGGAGAAATATTTCCGGTAAATCCAAAATATGATCAAATTTTAGAGCTAAAGGCCTATGTGGATATATCCGATTGCCCAATCGCAGTTGATCTGGCCATTATTGTGATTCCCGGCATGAATGTGTCCGAAATAGTTCGGCGATGTGGAGACAAAGGAGTTAGTGCAATAATAGTCATTAGCTCGGGCTTTTCAGAGAGTGGTGAAGTCGGCAAGCAGAGGCAAGCAGAGTTGGTTGATATTTGTAAGGAAAAAAATATCACAATGTTGGGTCCAAATTGCCTTGGTTTTATTAACACAGAGATTAATTTGAACGCTTCGTTTGCAAACAGTTCCCCGTTAGCTGGAAAGATATCGGTCCTTTCTCAATCGGGCGCAATTATTTCTTCCATAATAGATTGGTCAAAAAGTGATTTTTGCGGTTTGAACAAAATATTCTCTTTGGGAAACAAGGCGCTTATCACTGAGTGCGATCTCCTTGAGTATTTGTATAAAGATGAGGGCACTGAAGTTGTGGCGCTTTACCTGGAACAGCTTACAATTGATGACAAATTCAGTCGACTATTACTTCAATATTCAAAAATAAAGCCAACGATTGTCTTATATGGCGGAAAAACCAGTTTTGGCGCTCATGCCGCATCTTCTCATACCGGTTCGATAGTTTCGCCATATATTGCCGTTAAAACCTATCTTGAGCAGTTGGGTGTGATGATGGCAGACGATTTGCGTGAATTGTTTGATATGTGCAAGCTCTTTTCTTGTTATAAGAATATTAAGGGCAATAAAATCGGTATCGTCACCAATGCGGGCGGCCCGGGGATAGCTGCTTCCGATTGCGCATTTGTAGAAAAACTTGAATTGCCGGAACCAAATGAAAAGACTAAGGAAATACTGGGACAATACTTACCGCAGGAATCCAGCATGAAGAATCCGATTGACCTGTTAGGAGACGCGACTGATGTTACTTACGCTCATGCGCTAAATGTATTAAATGACGACTCAGGTTTGGATGGATTTGCCGTGCTTTTGACTCCACAATCTTCAACTAAGATCATCGAAACGGCCAATGTGATTGCCCACAGTCAAAGTGAAAAGCCGATCATCAGCGCTTTTGTAGGTGGCGAAAGCACCAATGAAGGTCTATCTATTATAAAAAGATCAGGCAAGCCGGCATATAGTTTTCCTGAGGATGCAATCAAAGCCTTCAACCGCTTGGTTAAGTTTTCTACTCCTTCGGTAAAATTTATAATTCCTGAAACGCCAATTGAAAAACATTTTGAGCCTGAAAATAAAACAGAACTTTTGAAGAGTTACCATCTTCCGGTACTTGAATATATTCGAGTCGAAAACGAATCGGAGTTGACGAGCGCAGCCAATGAAATAGGTTATCCCTTGGTCTTAAAAATGGCCGATGAAAATGCTCACAAGTCTGATGTTGGCGGAGTTATCTTAAATATTGAAAATGAAGATCAGCTTAAGGCAGCCTTCTTGAAAGTTGGCGGGCCATCAATTGTTGGCAAAATGGTATTTAACGAGAGGGAAATATTTATCGGCGTTAAAAATGTGCCGGATATCGGCTCAGTAGTGACATTTGGAACGGGAGGGATATTTTCGGAGCTTTCTGCCGACTATTCTTATCGAATAGGTCCGCTTGATGAAGAGATGGCTATGGCCATGATCTTTGAAACTAAAATTGGCAAGATACTATCTGGCGAAAGAAATCAAAAGAAATATGATGTAGTGAAACTAGCCAATATATTAGTCAACATTTCCTGGTTTGCTTACGAACATAAAAATATTATTGAAATGGATATGAATCCTCTTTTGGCATCCGGGGATGAGTATTATATCGTAGACGTAAGAATAATCACCAAATAGGTTTATTTGGATATCAAATAGAAAGGACAACATAGATGGCAATAGAATTTTTGTCTGGAAATGAAGCAGCCGTGAAAGGCATTTTGGCCGCTGGGGCAGATGTTATGTACGGCTACCCTATTACGCCTTCAACCGAGATATTAGAAGGATGGATAAGAAATACCCTTGTCGATAAAAGTAAAAAATATCTTCAAACAGAGGATGAAACAGCTGCCGGGTTTGCTACTATAGGAGCAATTCTTGCTGGCGCGAAGGCGTTCACAGCTACCGCCGGTCCCGGACATGTCTTAATGCAAGACCCATTATCAATGGCTGAAAATTTGCGCCTACCGTTTGTGTGTATTGCGATGCAACGGGGCGGTCCTTCAACGGGAACTGTTAATTATTCGCAACAAGAGGTCAATCTAGCTGCTTTCGGCGGCAATGGTGACGGAATGAGAATCGTATATTCTGCCTCGAATGTTCAGGATATGTACGACTTGACTATTAAAGCTTTTAACACTGCTTGGAAATATCGCTTTCCAACCTTTGTTATCGGTGACGGTCATATAGCTAAATCAAAAATGAAGGCTAATATTTCAAATCCTATTCAGCCTATTTTGGCCAAGCCTCTTTTGAAGGAAGACACAAACAATCCTACTTTTTTCAGGAATTGCTATTCTTCCGAGCTGGTATTTGGTGACGTTTTGATGAAAAATATTGAAGATTGGAATGAGGCTCGACCAAAAATCGAAGAGTATGAGGAATACAAGATAAAGGGTGCCAAGGAAATAATAGTTGCTCATGGTTCTGTGGCTCAAGCGAGCATGGATGCTTGTGATATTTTGCAAAATAAGAGAAAAAGAATAGGCGTTTTTCGACCGATAACTGTTCATCCATTTCCACAGCACCTTAAAAAACTGGCGAAAAGAACAAAAAAGATTTACGTTATCGAATCATCACTCAACCAGCTATCAAGGATCGTAAAATACGAACTTTCTGGCTGTAAGACCCAGATAGTTGAAATCGCAAAGCCGGCAGTTTCCTTCACCGGTGCTGAGATTGCGCGAAAGATACTTGTTAGCTAAAAGTTTTAATTTCTTTAATTAGATATATCAATCAATTAACTATTAGGAAATAAATATGGAAACAATGCCCAAAGTATGGCGTTCAAAATCCAAACCTCATCTTTTTTGTCCTGGCTGTGGGCACGGAGTTGCCTTAAAGCAATTAGGTTTTGCCATAGACGAATTAAAAATAAGTGATAAGACAACGATCGGAATTGATATTGGCTGCTCTCTTTTGGCTTGGAATTTTTTCGATTTTGATACGGTTCAAACTCATCATGGACGCGTCACTCCAACGATGGTTGGCTATAAAATGATGAAGCCTAAAAGAACAGTTTTGGCGTATATGGGAGATGGGGGCGCTTATGCTATCGGTCTTCAATCGCTTATTCATGCAGCCTTTAGAAACGATCCAATCACTGCTATTGTAGTACATAATGATTTGTACGCGATGACCGGCGGACAAATGGCTCCCACAACCATGCCTGGTGAAGTAACGTCGACAACTCCAACTGGAAAGCCTGAAAATTTTGGTCCTGGTTTTTTCGGACCCGAATTGATTGCCAATGTCGCAAATCCGAAAGCTTACATAGCTCGGGCTTCAATTTCCAAGCCACTTTTAGTTAAGCAATATCTTAAAAATGCTCTTTTAAACCAACAGAAAAACAACTCTTTTTCGATGGTTGAAATCATGTCCATCTGTCCTACTAATTGGAAAATGAATGCAAAACAATGTTTTGAAAAGCTTTCCCAGATGGATAAATATTACCCTGGAGGGGAAATCAAGAAAGGAAATGAAAATGCAGAGAATTAGAATTATTTTTTCCGGTGAAGGCGGTCAAGGAATACAGACTATATCAAAAGTTTTTGTTACAGCTGCTTCAAAACAAGGATTTGAAGTGTCATATCTACCTTCCTTCGGGGTTGAACAGAGAGGTACGCCTTCGGTCGCTTTTATTACAATCGACAACAAAGAAATTCGACATCCTAAATTTGATAAAGCTGACATTGTCGTTATATTGGGCAAGCGTGCCATTAAAACAGTTGAAAACTATCTAGACCCAAATACAGAATTGTATTTTGACAGTTCCACCATCAGTAAAGGTGATTTACCTATCTTTGTAAGTAAAATTCATGGGGTTCCTGCGACCAAATACGCCAAAGAAAAGTTCGCTTTGCGATCTTTTAACCTTATCGTGTTGGGAGTTATCGCGAAGGCAATAGGAATAAAGGAAGAATTGATTTGGGAAGAAATATTTAATTTTTTAAGCAAGAAATTCAAGAAAAAAGAAGATGAAAATCTTGCTCATGAGGCGTTTCTTTTCGGCCTGGAAATTGTTCCAGAAACGGAAGACTTTACTAGAGCAATTTTTAAAGCTAAACATCAAGCGATTTTAGTTAAGGGTCACGGCAAACACGGGACGATCCTTCCCGACAAGTGTAAAGGTTGTGGAATATGCATACACAAATGTCCAGTTGGGGCCTTGTCTTTAGGCGAGGATTTGGGTGTTTTTTCTACTCCGATTCCACAGGTGGATTTGGAAAAATGCATAGGGTGTCAGAACTGTAAAAATTTCTGTCCTGACGGTGCAATTACCATGGAAATGGACGCTAGCGCTTAAGCTGAAAAGAGGATCTGAGTATTTAAGCGATTGATTAGCATAAAAATAAGAAAACTTTAAGCATATATTTTATGCTTAAAGAACAAAAACACCACGATATATCGTGGTGTTTTTGTATAATCCGCCAGCTGTCAATCAGTTCAAAAAATTCCCCGTAACGGGGCTTTTTCTAATTATTATTCTACTGAATTCTGGAGGGATAGGATATACATTTTAGTTAACCTTTGAAAGGAGGTGAAACAAATGAAAAACTTATCATTAAAAATGAAGTCAATGTTTGCAGCCTTAATGCTGATTGCTGGTATTGGAATGATTGCAATCGTAAAACCTGCACATGCTGCTACGGTTTCAACCAGCACCAGAAATTTGGCCGGGCTTATCGCAGTTGACAGAATTACCGGAAACGGCGGTTCAGTTAGCGGTGGAAGCAGCGATTTGGGGAGCCTTATAGTTTTGGATGGACTTTTCGGGAATGGCTCAACCACTTCGACAAGAGATCTTGCTGGATTAATAGCTGTAGATAGAATTACGGGTGATAATGGCTCTATGACTAGCAACTCCAGTGATCTTGGAAGCTTGATTATCATGAACGGATTATTCAACGGCACAAGCAACGGTGCAACTGGAACAAGCTCTGCGACTCGCAATCTAGCAGGATTAATAGCAGTTGATCGTGTTACAGGAAATGGAGGCAGTGGAGACAGTTTGGCTGATCTTTTAATATTAAATAACTTATTTGATCCTTGATTCATTAAATAATGGATCAAATAAAATACGCCCCGAGCAATCGTGGGCGTATTTTTAATAACTTTGCGGTTACTCAGTCTTTTGAATTAATCTTTCCAATACTTTCGGTCCTTTAAATTCTCTGGCAAATGGGATTCTTTCCCATACATTTGATACCCTTTGCCAAAGCCGAAATCTTTCATCAGTTTAGTTTGAGCATTTCTAATATTGAGAGGGATCGGATCAAGACGATTGTTCACAACGTCATTTCTGGCAGCCGAATACGCTTCATCAATAGCTCGTGATTTTGGTGCTTTTGCCAGATAGACCGCAATTTCCGCAAGGGCCAATCCTCCCTCGGGCATACCAATAAAGTGAACTGCTTGTTGTGTGGCTACTGCTAAAACAAGCGCCTGAGGATCGGCTAAGCCGATATCTTCCGAAGCAAATCTGACTAGACGCCTTACTATATACAGGGGATCCTCTCCTGCTTCCAGCATGCGGCAAAGATAATGGAGTGAAGCGTCGGCATCGGAGGCGCGGAGAGATTTGTTAAGCGCAGATATAGCGTCAAAGTGGCCGTCGGCCCCTTTGTCATAACGAATAAATTTTTGCTGAATTGCCTCTTCAGCTTCTGTCTTAGTAATACTTAGTTTATGATTTTCGATTTTCCCCGTTATAATGGCAATTTCTAGTGAATTATAGGCATCGCGAATATCCCCTTCGCAAAGGTTGGCAATTTTTTCGGCCGCATCATCTTCAATTGATATTTTATTTTTTTTAAGATGAGAGAAATATTCATCGGGCTTTGAATTAATCTTTTTTACTGCTGATTTGAGCAGGGCTTGTATATTTTCAAGACTCAATTCTCTGAAATGGAATACTTTTGCTCGTGATAAAAGCGGAGCGTTAATTTCAAACGAGGGATTTTCTGTCGTGGCCCCGAGCAAGATAATGGTGCCATTTTCTACATACGGCAAAAAACCATCCTGTTGAGATTTGTTAAAACGGTGAATTTCATCGACAAATAAAATAGTTTTTCTGTTTTCTTTCAGTCGCTCCTGCGATTCCCCTATTATCCTCCGTACATCAGCCACTCCGCCGATTACAGCCGAGAAAAAAACAAAATACGAGCCGGTCAATTCGGCGATTATTTTGGCAATTGTCGTCTTACCACAACCGGGAGGTCCCCAGAAGATCATCGGAATGATCCGATCAGTCTCGATCAACCGGCGTAACAGTTTGCCTTCACCTAAAATATGCTCCTGACCGATAAAATCAGCTAATGTTTTCGGTCTTAATTTTTCAGCCAGAGGAGTATTGTTCATAACAAGGATATTTTAGCATAGTATTGTGTGAAAGGGTCAGTATTTTATTAACCGATAGAGGTTGTGATAGAATAATTATGTAATAAAGGAGAAATATGCATCAGCCGAAGCTGATTTTAGTTATCATGGACGGTTGGGGCTATAGTCCAATCAAAAAAGGAAATGCCATTTGGGCAGCCAAAACTCCTGTTTTCGATAATTTGTGGAAAAATTATGCTCACACACTAGTCAATGCTTTTGGTGAAAATGTCGGATTGCCTTGGGGTAATATCGGCTCATCTGAAGTAGGCCACACTTCGATTGGGAGCGGTAAGCTTGTCTTCCAGGAGCTTTTGAGAATTGACAAAGAAGTAAACAGCGGCTCTTTTACAAAAAACGAAAATATTATTAAATTCGTTAAAAGCTCAAAAGAAAATAAAAAACCTATCCACTTGATCGGTTTGGTCAGCAACGGCGGTGTACATAGCCATATCAGTCATATTTCTGCCATACTGGATATTCTTAAGCAAGAATCGACTAAGAATGAAATTTTCATACATATGATGACAGATGGCCGCGACACTGCTCCTCAAACCGCGTTGCAATTCATCGAGGACTTGTCTAAAAAAATAAAATCCTGCGGACTCAACGCATATATCTCAACTGTTGGTGGCCGTTATTATGGCATGGATCGTGATAATCGGTGGGATAGAATAAAATTATATTATGATGCCATTACTAAAGGCGAGGCCCCCAAATTTTCTTCCGCAAAAGCCGGTGTAGACGCTGCATACAAAGAAAAAATTTATGATGAATTTGTTAAGCCGTTTATCGTTGATATGAAAAGCGTCGGCTCTAACTTCATTGGAAAACTTTTGGGTAGAAAAAACGAGTTGACATCGGACGGGCTTGTTCACGAAGGGGACAACACATTTTTCTTTAATATACGGCCGGACAGAATGCGTGAGATATTGGAAATGTTCCTATTTGAAAAAAAAGAATTAGGCACCAAGCCGCTAAAGACAAATATCATAACAATGGTAACCTTCAATGAATTCTTCCCTGTGCAAATTGCTTATCCATCTCTGAGGATCAAAACTCCTTTGGCCAAAATGATTTCAGGGGCTGGGCTAAGACAAGGTCATTTTGCTGAAACCGAGAAATATGCCCACGTTACATATTTTTTCAATGGAGGTAATGCGACTCCCTTTGATGGTGAAGTGTGGGAGTTGGCTCCTTCGCCAAATGTGGCAACTTATGATTTGAAGCCGGAAATGTCAGCGGACGAAGTGACTGCCAAAGTTATAGAGACGGTCGAAAAAAATAAACTTGATTTTGTAATTATAAATTACGCTAACTGCGACATGGTTGGCCATACTGGGGTTTT
>JBBQQK010000023.1:0-13609 GCA_038216025.1 Patescibacteria group bacterium | reverse complement strand
AATGAATCACCCACGGGCTTACGCCCGGGGTATCAGCCCAGTGCAAGCTTCGCTTGTCCAGCATCCTGCTTTCCTTGCTGATCAATGTATTGTTTAATGACTTGTTCATTGATGCCAACAGTAGATACAAAGTAGCCATCTGACCAGATTCCATCCGTGCCCCAGTATGCGTCTTTCAGAAACGGGAATTTTTGCTTCAGTTTTCTAGATGTGTTGGACTTAATGATTCGCACCACATTACCCACACTCATTGTTGGCGGAATTGAGATTAGGAAATGTATATGGTTTTTGTCATGATTGGCTTCTTTGATTTCAATTTGTGGGTAATGCTCCTTGATTTCCAATAGCTTGATGTCAAAGTAGGCAAAAATTCCCTCGTTAAAGATATTCTTGCGGTATTTGGACACCAACACTAGGTGGTAATCGCATACATATGTACAATGACTTGTTGTTTTGCATTCCATGGCTACTTTGTATTATGTGCCAAAGGGATGCTGGAATCAATCCATCCCTCGGGCTGACGCCCGGGGAATTATTAAGGAAGTATTAAACAATCTGGGGTGTAATTTCCATATAAGCACAAAAGTTGTTTTATTAGAATCCTATATGTGTCCAGGCAACGGTCTGAGGGTTTTGCCAAATGCCGGCTCTTGTATCACCGCCGCAAACTCCACCGATTGCTGTAAGGCCGATTTTGTCACAGATCTGATTGGAAACCGCTGAGTTCCAAAAATCTACATCTTCTTGTCTGCCAGTCATTATCTGACTAGGTATTACATTTTTGTAGACAGGATTGTTCTGCATGTAAATAATATCTCCAACTAACCTTTTTGATTTGTATTTTGCCGCTTCGATCATTTTTTGCTGCATAGTTGCTGGATTTATTCCGTCCCAAACGCCGAGACCCGTTACATCGGTAACATTCTCAGAAGGCGGAGACTCCATCTCCGGATAATAGCCGTCCGCGGAACATTTTAATTCTACTTTATATACTCCAAATAGATTTACCAAGACAAACATGCCGAGAGCGATAAGTAGGGTTGCCGGATTGGGAGCAGACACAAGCCAGCCAAAACTGTGTGCTGCTGCCATTAATCCATAAGAAACGCCGGCTCCTATAAGTATACTCGTACTCCCCGGCACTAATCCTAATGCAGTTTCAAAAGCTGCAATCTGCTTGCCGAAAGCCTTGTTAATATAATCGGTAATTTTTTGAGAGGCTATAGCTATGCCGATATTGACGATCACTTCTTTGGTGACTGCTTTTGCTCCTGTTACATTCTCAGGGGAAGCGTCAATATTTTGCGGACCGGCAACCTCATCTGTTCCCGGGGTAGGAGTAACATTTCTGTTTTGATAACTGTATATTGCTTTCGCTCCACTTGTATTTTGGCTAATACTGCCGCCGGCTGCAATGTTATTGATTTGGCGATAAGTGGTAGCAGCTTCATATATCCGCTTGCCATAATTGAAGTACAAAAGAGCGGTTCCGGGATCTAGTCCGAGTTGTTTATCGGCCCAGGCGAATGCTTTGGTCATAAACACATCTTTTACTGCTCCACCAAAGGTCACAAGCTCTTTTCCTCCTATGGTTGTGGTATTGTTGTCACCAGGCGCGCTGACTCCTCCGCCGAAACCCCATTCACCGCTGAAAGTGCTGACCACAAGGCCCGTGGCAACATTGGCATCAAAGTGAAAGCCAAACCAGTCTTCAGAGCGATTAGCCATATAACCCGTTAGAAAATTTAGACCATCTCCTGCGGCAAAGTCTGCAAAAGTTGTAAGTTTTGCTTCAGCAGTATCAGCGCTAGAATAATTAATGCCGAATTGTAAGATAGCTCCCCATTCTACGATGTTGCTTATTTTTTGAAGAGCTTTTATGTCTTGGTTGAAAAACTGACCGCTTATGAGCCCGTTTCTTATATATGTTCCGATGGCTTGGTTCTTCGTCTTGCCGTCACCCTTCATCAAAGCGTATGCAAAGCCCGGAAATACATTGTGGTCATACTTCCATAAAGCGGTATCCATTAATCTAAACTGCAAGTCTTCTCTAAAGAGTTTTTTGGCGCTACTGGTTGCCTCGTTTCTTGCCTCCTGCACATCTTTTAATAAATCCTCTTTTCTTTTGCAATCGGATCCGCCTTGATTTGTAGTAGCGCAGGCCATGAAATCGGTTTTTAACTTTTCCCAAGCAGCTCTGGTCATGGTTGCTTTGTCGGCAGAGTAGTTATAAATAATGTCAAAAGTCTTGTTGTTTCCAGCTATCAAATTGTCGTATGCACGGGGAAGTCCTGCTTGCGGACTGAACGATGCGCTGGTTATACACGTGAAATCGTTTTTGTCCGCGCAAACATCACCATAGCGATGGGTAACAAATGATTTTTCATAGTCAATTTCCGTAGGATCGTCTGAAAGCATATTATAAGTTGCGGCATCAGCGGCATATTCAAGAGCGGAGGAGTCCGGTATAAAAGCCAGTTTTAGATCAGAATAAGACACTCTTAAAGCAGGGTCAATCGTGGCATAATCCGTATCGTTTTCCAGATATCGGTTTACTCCATATGACATTAAAGCTACGTTGAAATAACGCATATCCCCATTTAGAGTTAGTTCAATAATATCTTCTGCAGGCATTGCCAACGTTCCATCGGTTATCTCAAATATTTTGTCTGATAACTTATCGGCAATCAAAATTTGTGCTTTTTCTATTGCTCCCTCTGAGGCTTCTTTTCTTGCTTCTTTTACGCAATCATGGTAATTCAGATTACTGGCCTGACGTGTAGTGTTGATTGTGTCCAAAGTAGTAAAGCTTGCCTCGGTATTATCTCCGTAGTCAATGTTAAACCAGGCTTCTTCTTCCTGATTGAGCAGATCTACTTCTTGTTGTGGAGTTAGCAGATAACTTGTCTTACAAGTTTGATTATCCGTCAAATACCCGGCATAAACAGACGAAAAAGAATTGTTGTCGGCAGGATTTAGCCCAAGCTTAGTGTCTAATTTATATATTCCTTGTCCTATCAATAAGGTCGACGCTTGTGACGGGTTGTTTAAAATACTAGCAACTGTGCCAGGAGTAAAGCCTGCTTTTTCGTCAAAGTTTAATTGGTAAAAATTGGCAAAAGCATTGTACATGTCGCCGTATCTACCTTGAGCGACCCAAAATTTGTAATTTGTTAAGAAGTCTATCATCGCTTCTGCCTTGTAGCCTTCTATGTTCAGAGCATCTAATCCCTTGATTACCGCGAATAAAATGGCTGTTCTGTCGCCAACAATATCACGATAATCGTTAGGAGACATTGTTTTGGGAATACAAGACAGGACCAAAGATGATTCTTTGTGTACGTTGGGCTTTTCGCCGACATTGACTTCTCCTTTGACTTCTTTGCAAACATGAGTTACTTTCTGACTCAGAAAATTTTTAGTGGTTCCTGCTTTAAGGTAGAAAGTCGAGTCTAACTGGGAAGCGTTCGATATCATGGCGCGCAATTCATTGCCATATTCCTTTTTTTCCGTAATGACATAATCAACGGCCCAATAGGGAGCATCTGGGTTTAAGTAACTTTTGATTGTTGCTGTTAACTCATTATTTAAAGCTTTGACTAATTCGTTCATTTCTTGAGAAATATAGGCATTTATTTTTAGATATTCTTGTATTTTCTCGAGTTGTGTCTTGGCTGTAAAAGATTTAATGGTTTCTAGTTCTTTGCCTTTATATATATTCCCAAGCACGCCGCTAAAATCTACTTTACTAACCGGTATTTTGAAAGCTAATGCGAAATTAATAGGCAAAACAGTGTTAATGGTTTGGTCCAAGTCGTCGCCCTTAAACGAATTTCTTGGGAGATTAAGGGTTTCTTCTATTTTGGATTGCCCAAGATTGTGAAGAATATTGCCTTTTAAATTGATGTTATTGAGACCTAATTGAGCCCCGAGCATTTGGCCGCCAGCTTGGCTTATGGCACATTTTCGAAGGTTCGCTGTTTTTGAATTTAAAATTGAATATGTAGTGCCGAAAGGAATATCAAATTTTTTATCAATCACACTACTTCCAATACGGTATAAGACTTCATAGTCACCAACAAGAAGGGAGTATAGGTCATCCGGTCCGAAGACGTCCGGGTTTATGTTTATGCCAAGCGCTCCAAATAATTTCCACGTTAGTTTTTGTTTAGCCTCTTGCTGCCCAACAGCCTTCTTGTATGCTTGCAGTGGTTCTTTGATTTTGGTGATTGAACTTTTGCTCAAAAATCTTTCGATTAGATCGGCAGAAATGCCATTGGCTGTTTCCCATTGTTTCTTCTCATCTTCATTGGCGAAAGTAAATTTAACATTTTGTGAACCGCTAACGACACTGGTTAGGGTGTTCTGCATCTGGGCATCCGTTGAGCTAAATGCTTTAGAGAGTCCTTTTGCAATCTGTGCCAGGTAGCTAATTTGTTTGGAAGCGTGCTCTTCTGCGTATTGCTGTGCGGCCTCTCTGCTTTCGAAGGACTTCGGGCCGTCGGCATCGACATATAGGTATTTGCCCTGAACCATCAAATTTTCTGCAACATCTAGGCCATCTTTAATTTCAAATATATTGGGGCAAACAGTGCCGTCTGTTGATTCCGGTTGTTCTATGTAAGGGTTTTGACCGGTAAAGAAAATATCAATAAGAGGTTTATTAATTTCTTCAACGCTAATTTCTCCATTTAAAACTTGGAGAAACTTTTCAATGGCTGTAACAGAAATTTTTAATTTGCCCGCTAGCTCTTTTTTTTCTTTTGACGTTAAAGCGTTTTTACCATTGCCAGCCGACAATGCCTCCCCTGTGAATAAAGATTTTGTTGTACCCG
Source organism: Patescibacteria group bacterium (assembly GCA_038216025.1). Taxonomy (GTDB): domain Bacteria; phylum Patescibacteriota; class UBA1384; order XYA2-FULL-43-10; family 1-14-0-10-43-13; genus JBBQQK01. The sequence goes on along the minus strand of JBBQQK010000023.1, from coordinate 8,774 downwards.
GCTTCAGTAGAAGTTTTCTATCGATTGACTCTGCTGTAGCCTCTGCTTGATTCCAAGCAGCAATATTAGAAGGATTATTAAGAGCATCTAGAGAGTCAACAGGCATTCCCATTCTAAAGAGCAGGTCATGTTCTGGCGAGCGTATTCCGTCTGATAAGTTGTAATAATCAATATTTCTTACAACGTCTTCAAGATTGCTTTCAAAGGCCTCGTTTCCTCCTGCTAGGTTGACTATCGTTTGCATTTCTTGCCGATATTCATCTTCGGCACGACGTACCAGCGCTTTGAAGGCTTCAGGGTTGGTCTTTTTCATATCAGATAAGGCGAAGACCTGATTAGTGTGTTGTGCAAAGTAATTCGGTAAAGTGTATTGTTCTAGCGGCTTAGTGTAACCCAAATTAAGGGATATATTAGTTGTGCTGTTGCTGGAAGGTGTATTTGAGCCAAAGGGGTTTAACTTAAAAATATCCTGATTATTGTCGAGCAGCTTTATTTGATCATTGCTATCGTCTGATTGTTCCGTGTAACGCAATAGGGAAGTCAAGTCATTTGCAAAATCAGGCATCTGCAGGTCCGTTTTCATGATCGGACCTTGGAAATAATAACTTGGCATGCCGAATTCTTGTTCTATTTTGGCTTGTCCGATTGCTTGATAGAAGGCATCTGCACCAGAAACTCCTTTTGACTCAAAATTCTGAACAAAATAGGACAAAGAATTAGTTGGAAGGTCAAGAGAAGATTCTGTTCTCGACGTTCCAAGCTGAAGCAAGAAATCTTTAGGCTTTATTTTGCGTGAAAGCAAAAGCATCAGAGCTGTTTTATTGGTTTTGCTAGAGATCTGGGTATTGCTGTTTGAGCTGCCGGATGAAGTGTTGAAAATCCCTTCAGGGATGGTGTTGAAAGTAAGGCTATCTGACGTGGCGATCTCTTTTCCACTCAGTATTTCAGTGCAAAGACGTATCAATTCAGACATATCTATCATCGTGTCATTGATTTTGATAACTAAGGCAGTATTAACTTCCGCCTGTTCTTTGAATTGTGTATTCAAATATTCCGTTTCAATTTTAATCTTACGGACCGTTCGTTGAATTTCTTCTTTGTCGGTAAATGCGCTAGGGCTATCTAGAATTGAGATGACATTGCTAAGGCTGCTATTGATATAGTCGTATTTGGCATTGCCTTGTATTTCTTTCCAATTATTCTTCACTCTTTTGGTCAGTGTTTGAATTCTTTCAATTCTTTGGACGTAGAAATTAATTGTTGAATTAGAAGTATGCAATTGAGGGTCGGTGTTGCTGATGTCGATTGTAAGCTTGCTGCCTGGATTTAAGGCATAATTTGAAAAAGCATAAAATAAAATTTTGCTGCCAAGTCTTTGAAATATGGCTTCGCCATTAGTTACAGAACAACCGAGAATGGAGAATAAATCTCCCTCCTCAAGACCAATCGATAAAGCTCTTTCTTGGCTGATTCGTACTACTTTGGCCGAAGTCGTATTGTCTGCATTGGTAACCGTGATTGCTTGTTCAATCTTTTCCGGAATAATGCAATCGGAAATATTTCTCTTTGTTGTATTGCTAGCGATCCACAATTCCAGTGCTTGACGCTGTTCATCTTCTTCTGAAAAAGCGTGTGAAAGACTCTTTGTGCCAATAGTTTTTAGGCTTTCTGTATTACCGACTAAAGCGCCATCCCAGATATTTCTTGGCAGGTTATAGGCAGCATCTGTCGCCGCGAAGTAACGTAGACCATAAGCGGTATCATCCATTCTGACCTGCCCTATTAATCGAGCGTATTCGGTTGGAGATGTTCCGCCACTTTTCAACTTTTTGGTAGTTCCTTTTGGGAGATGAAGCATATTGTCAGCATATGTTGGGTCGGCAAAAATCAAATCAGCTTTATATTTACCGAGATTTTTCTTAAGGTCTCCAAAATTTTTACCGGCAAAAGAGCCCTTCTTTAAAGAAAGATTTTTTTCTATTACCGCTTTTCCTACAGCAGTTGCTAAAACCGGAGAAACATAGGTAATAGTCCCTTTGTCGTTAATAGTGATGTTTTCGTTGACAGGCAGAGGGGAGGTATTGAATATGCCAAGAAGATCGCCTGAATCAAGACCCATTTCGTATTCAATTTTTCTTTGTCCGACACCGATAAGCATTGCCTCAAGATTGTTTGCTGAAAATGTACCGATAGGAAGGCCCAATTTTTGAGATACGGCTGCTTCTCCGATAGCTGTTTCAAAATGCTCAAGAGTGTTGATATTTTTGCCTGTAAACAATTCTCTTGGCATTCCAAGATAGTCAGCAATATACATACTGCCCAATTTTTCCATGGTGCTAGATACGTCGTATCCAGACAGATTGCTTCCGGGGGAGTTTAATATCTCTGCCAAAAGTGATTTGCCCATGATCTGAGTAAGGTCTTCAAAACTGGCTTTTGACAGATCTCCGTCATAAGTCGAAACATCGGTATCAAACTGTCCTAAAAGTTCAGTTAAGCTATCTTGAGCGGCCGTTCTAAAGACTTGCATGAGATCTTGTTGCATTTCTGTTTGTCCGCCGGATGCGGTGAAGCCTTCTTTGGTTTGCCAAGCAAGTTTAATAGGCCGCTGCGTACTCTTGCTTTTACTGGTTTTGCCAATACGCCTTTTCTTGATCAGAGTGCATCTGATATCATCAATCTCCGAAATATCGATTGCCTTGCCATCAGCATGTGCCGATATATTTTTTTCACTTTCTTTTTGGCTTGACATGTAAGCGTCGTATTCGTCACCGTTCTCATCTTCGACAGTAGCCAAAGAACCATTGCTGTTGGCCGGTTCAATCTCTCGGCTCATGCCAATTTCAGCAGCGGTCTGGCCGGACAAATTTGCGCTGTTGGTGCCAAATGTTACTCCTTGCATTTGGCTATAAATGGCGTCAGATTCTCTGGTCTGTCGCATTTTTTCTGATTTGGCTGTATACCCAGCCCGAATACGGTTGACTCTTATTCTGTAGTGACCGGCTCCGCCTTGGTTTTTTGGTGTAACAAGATAGTTTATTGTCTTTAATGTTCTGATGTCGACTACGAGTGAACTTTTCATATCTGAAACGATATCGTTTACATACTGAGGGTCCAAAGAAGCTAGGTCCTCGATAGTGTTGTCCATGCATTTCATCAAGGACAGGCTTGAAGCAAAGTTGGCTCCGTTTACTTCGCCCCATTGCGCTCGGGCCACTGTTTTATATTGAGCAAATGTTTGAGGGCTTTCGAATTTCATTTTCAAGAGATCCTCTTCCGTTTCAGGCTTTGGCAATAATTCTGTTGGCAGGTCAGAAGGGATGAAATGTAGAAAGTTGAGGAAATCATTATCGAAGTCAATCATAAGATCGGACTCGCCTAAGCACTTAAGCGATCTTACGGCAGAAAGATCGTCGCTATTCAAGATAATGCGAGCCTGTCCAAATTTACCACCGTCAAAAATGGAGTTAGGATTTATAGTATCGTTATTATTGTCTTCAGTTATGCCTCCGATTGCCCCAACGTAAAGTGAGAAGGGGTCTATTTTTTCTGCGTCATCGGACGGTTCTTCGTAAGCTTCCGCGGTTAGGGAATAAGTGCCTTCTTCTTCGATTGCATCAATATTCTGGCTTGCATCATCTGGCGTCGGCAGCGCTTCTTCTGCATGAGACAATGGCACATCAAATACAAACAGGATGATAAGAACGATTATTAAGATTTTTTTCAATTTTATCATTAGAATCCTATGTGAATATGAGGGTTGTTTTTGTCGTGATCATAATTATGTTTCGCGTTGTCATACCAACATTTTGCCTGAACACCCCGATTAATTTGCCAATCGCAGTCCTTGTCTGGACCGATTGACTGTTTGGGAAAGGCATTTTGCTGTTTTAGTGTTTGCTCGTTCTGAACGATCCATTTCATAATTTTGTCAGAGTCATCCATACTAAGGTCGACGCCTTTGCCATAGTAATGCATGGAAGTTATTGTTGTTTTTTTTACAGTTTTTCCGTGCGCGCGAGTTAGTACTAGTATATTTACCTTGCTGATACCAATTGTGCTAGCGTTGTCCGCTAAGGCTAACAACATCTTGCACATGCCTTGGTCCAACGGGGTGAAGGTGCCATCTTTTCGCATCGAATTGCCCGCCAAGAGGCCCTTTTTGTCATCGGCATTCTTTACAGTTACATTTGGATGAACTGCAACTTTGGCGCAAGTATTTAAAGTGCCTACTATCGCTTTGATTTCTTTGATAATATTGGCGCCGTCTGTTTTATTGACCGACGGATTAAAAACTTTAAGTTTAGCAACGACGGCATCAATCTTGGCATCTGTTGTGTCGTCAGTGAATTCTTTGAGGCCAGTCAACTGACCGGACAATGATTTAATTTGATCTTGAGAAAATTTGTTTAAGGTGGCAGAATCCCCGGACAAGATCAGTATTTTTCGGAGAAGATCTTTGTCGGTTAGGGGATCTACCGCAACGGTCATCGATGAGCCCGAAGCGCTTGGAGAGGAATTTGCTCTGGAATACAGAACCGTAAATAGAACGAGTGCAAAAAGCAATATGGCAACGATGATAATGACCGGCCAAAAGTTGGCAATGATCAACCCTATGTTTCTCACAAAAGCAATCGCTTTTTTTACTTTTTCAATTTTTTCAAGGTTTTCTTTTAAGCCTTTGGCAGCTGAACTTACTTTTTCTGCAGTTTTTCCTATTTTGCTGCTGCTTTTATCGCTTTTTTCTGTTTTGCCGGAACCTTCTTTGTTTTTTGAATCTTTCGTCTTTTGTGCCGGTCCACCGCCGGGCAGAAACTTATCTGACAGTTCGCGGTATGATTTGTCCTGAGATTTGCCTAGAGAAGGAGCTCCCGGTTGTTCTCCGACGCCATCCGGACCAAAGGAGTCTTCATCTGATCCGGTGGAAGAGCCTATATCGTTTACTATAGATTTTTTGATTGAAGGAGGTGATGAAATGCCTGCTGCCTTATCGGTGTTATTATCTTTGCCACTAAGAAAATAAGGATCATTATTGTGTGGCTGATCCTTTAAATCGTAGTCGAGGTCTCTCTTTTCCGGTTCTATTACCCCTCTCATTTACCCTCCCTTAGTCATTTATAGTAGTCTGATAAAATATTGATGGATTGCCCCATAACCGGTTATTCTAAGCTAATCCAGAAGACACCTTCTGGCGTTTGGTATACCAATATTTTACCGCTATTTAAGAGATAACACAATTCAATTTTTTGGTTGCCAATGTTATCGATCACATAGCCGCTTTTTTTATTGTTCGATAAATCAAAGCCAAAAAGACTGCCGTTTGTAAGCGTGTAGACTACATTGTAATTTTTTGAATCAGCTATTAAGTTGTGTAAATCCAAGAAGGCGGAAAGTTTTACTGCTTCGTTTGGTTTTTTGAAATCAATCAAATAAGAACTATCTGATTTGTTTGCAACGATAAAATTATTATCGGCATTAAAGATTGCATCTGTGTAGCTGCCATCTTCGGTATAGGCCACGAGCTTTCTGCTGAAAGTACTGAAAACATAAACATTATTTTGCTGATTGTTCTTGCTTCGGGAAAGTACCAAAATAAAATTGGAATCTGCCGACCACTTAAGGAGAGGATTGATTATATCGTTGTGCTCATTGAAATTTATAACTCGCTCTTTGTTCTTATTCGGTATGTCAGACAAAAACAAAGATTTTCCGTTTCCATCATCAGAAAAGTATGCGATTTGCGAGTTGTCTGGCGCCCAAGCTACGCTGCCGATATTGTTTCCCCAAGGAATTTCGCTTTGGTTGATAAAATCATATTTCTTGAAATCAAAAAGATTTATGTTATTATCGGTTTTTATCAAAAGGGCAAGTTCTTTTGTGGGGGACCAAATTATCTCTTTTATTCCTGACATTTTTGGCTCTGTAATGGGATTTTTACGGAAGACTGTACCTTCAAAAGTGCCTTTAAAAAATTGACTGAGTTTATCATTTGAGTAATAGAAGTCATTTTGATTTTCTTGTCCTATCGTCAGAAGTTTGCCGCCTTTCTCAATAAGGTTAAGAGAAGATTCTGGGCTTTCGCTTGGAGTTATTTCCTTTAAATCAACTTTAATAGTAGTTTTTATGCCTCGACGGAGGTTGTACTCTTTAGATATGCCAACGTGATTATTTGCTTTTACCAAAACTACATGCTTGCCAGGGGTGGTAAGAGCCTTATACACCCCGCTTTTATTTGATTTGAACGCCTTATCGTCCAGCTCGACTGTAGATTCTCTAGGCGTGACTTTTATGTATATATAAGATTTAGAGGCCAGGTAAATAAAAAGTAATAAAGCCACTATAAAAATGCCTGACGCCAGGATGATTTTTGTGTAAATTTTATGTTTTTTTGTTTTCATTTGGTTTTTTTACCATTTTCCTATTCCTGCTATTGTCATGTTGCCGTTTTTTAACGGCCTTTTGGTCTTTAAGACGGTGTTATTTGTATTGCCGCCGATGGTTTCAAATTCATTGATTCCTCTTGCTACTATGATTTCTACGTGACTTATTCTGTCGCCCGATTTGAAAAATAAGACATCCCCAATGTCGCCCTGATCTACCTTCGTTGGAGAAGCGATGTATTGGTGGGGGGAATCTTTTTTGCTGAATTCAGTCGCGAAAGCTGAGGCCATATTTATTTGATTGCCAAAATCTTTGATATTTTTTTTGTAAACCCAAGTCGCAAAATTTGAACACCACTTAGGTTCCTTTTGTCCTCCTGAATATTTGGGGCTACAAGCATCGGCTCCTTTTCCATCGCAATCTTTCAACTCTTCAAATGCGGACGCTTTGATCCTCAGTCCTAATTCTGTGCCTCCGGCAGATGCATATTGAGTGCAGCCGTTATGAAGATCTTGAAAATGTCTCCAGGTGCGGTGGGCATAATCGTTGGCACCCCATTCCCACCCAGGGTTTGTTTTGTTTTCGGGAGGATTGTTCAAATTATACTCATCTTCAGCCCATTTATATGCCGCAGAACTGCCTCTGTTGTGATACATGCCGACATACATGACGTATTTTTGCTCCGTGGTATTAACCGGTATGTCCTTGGCTTTCATTCCAACAATGAGACTTACGGCTGATGCAATAGATGAGTCTTCAAAGTTATTTGGATCACTTTCGGAGAGCGACTTGCCTCCATTGTATCCTTGCGCAATAACCTGTTTCCAAAAACCATCCCAGTTTTCGATTTGAAAAGGTCCTTTGCCCTTGCCACCTTGGGCCCATGGTCCATTAATTGGGGTTTTTGGCCAGGCGTCTCCGTGTTCCGAAAGAAAAACCGCGCCCAAGAGAGCCGGTTGCATGCCAACTTTATTTGCAGCACCGGTAATCAATGTTTGATACTGGTCTGGCGCATTTCCCCAAGCGGAGCACTGAACAGTTCCAGCTTTCCCCAAAGTATTTGGAGCCGGATCTCCTTGCTTAATAAATCCAAATGCTGATGCCGCTGCAGCGAGTGCAAAAAGCAATACTATACATACCAATCCTATTAATAGCATTGTTAATATTGGTGATTTGCCCCTCAGATGACTCATAATTTCTTAATTCAATCAAAATGATGAAATACGCACGCTCGTAATTTATTGGTCTCCCAGTATCTGCTTGGGATCAGTGGTTATAATCTGATCTTCCGTATAAGAAGCAACTACTTTTATTGCAACATGATTCATGCCGGCAAAAAAGAGGCCTTCTCCGACATCTGACTCTAGTAAAAGGTACTTTTCGCCCTCAGTTAAGTTAAATGTTTCAGCTACTATATCGATAGAAGCGGTTGATTGCTTCATAAGTATCTGCATTGATGAGTTTGCTACAACCGCTTTACCAAAACGGCTTCCCAGAAAGTCCTCAACATCTTGGCTAATAATCGTCAGTCCCAAGTAATATTTTCTAGCTCTTTTTGCAAGCCCATGCAAAAACTTAGCGGAATCCTCGTATTGCATCATCCACCAAGCTTCATCGATGATCATCAATCTTCTTCTTATGTCACTTCGAATTTTTGTCCAAATGTAATTTAAGATAGTGTACATGGCTACAGGCCGTAATTGTTCTTCCAGGTCTCTTACTGAGAAGACAACAAAACCCGGTCTTAATTCGAAATTCGTTCTTTGGTTGTATAGTGATGAAAATGTGCCTTCGGTATATTTTGAGAGGCGGGCACGAAGCGATTCTGTGCCGTGCATATTAGCTAAAACATTATAAAAGTCTTGTAAAATCGGAGGCTCGTTTCTCTGGCTTTCTGGGTCAATGGTGATATCTTTTAAAGCGTATGTTTCAGAAAGGGCACGATCAACTGTCGAATCTTCCTCTGGAGAAAGTCCTCCAACCATCAGATTTATCAGTCCATGCAAAGAAGATATATTTGAGCGCAGAACATCCTCTCCTGTCTCTCCCTCCGGAGTTGAAGGCAGATCAAAGGGGTTTATTCTTTTGTCCGAATTTAGTGATATTTCAAGGTAGCTTCCGCCAACCGCTTCGCAAAGAGTTTTGTATTCATCTTCCGGATCCACCACAATAATGTCTGTGTTCATCATCAGGTAGCGAAGGGCTTCCAATTTCACATAGTATGATTTACCTGAGCCGGATTTAGCAAAGACTACCGTATTCGCATTTTCCAGCTTGAACCGATCAAAAATAATCAAAGAATTGTTGTGTCTGTTGATACCGTATAAAATGCCATCATCTTGAGTCAACTCTGATGAAGTGAAGGGGAAGGTGGATGATATAGAGCCTGTATC
>JBBQQK010000022.1:0-13728 GCA_038216025.1 Patescibacteria group bacterium | reverse complement strand
TAGCGAGGATGAAGTGAAAGTAACGTTTTTAAAATATTCAGAAGACTCCATGTTGTCTTTAAATTTAGCTATGTCTGTTCTTGATGCGGCTATACCTGTCAAGCTGACACGTTTGCCGTCGTTAAGAGACATGGTCTTGATCTGTACTTTGACTGGGGTAGTGTTTGATAATTCGGTAACTATATTGCTCCATAATATCTTTGTCTTATTTGCCTCAGATAGGCTGCTTATTTTTCCGTTTGTTTTGGCGATTGCATCTTCGACATCTTTGTATTTTGAAATTTCTGTATTAGTTTCAACTAGCTGATTTTTGGTCTTTTCGTTTTTTTGTTCTAATGTCCAGTCGGCATAATAAATGACACCACTCGTTATAATAACTATCATCAATAAAGAAAAAAGCCCGCTTGTAATGAGGCGGCCCAATTTCTGGGCTTCGCCTTCCTGCTTAATTTTTGGTGGTACTAGATTAATCATGCTTGATTTATTCGTCCCTAAGGGCAAGGCCAAAAGCGGTCATATACTCTGGACCAAGTGCTCCTCCATTTAATTTAGGGGAAAGACTGATGCACTCTATTTTTGTTTCTTCTTTAAAAAACTTATCGATGTTTATAATATTTGCACCCGATCCACATAAAATGAGCTTTTTTATGGGCGTTGGCTTGTAGTCTCTGTTTTGATGGTACTTGATAGCAGAAAGTATTCCTTCAATTATCGGAGTGGCGGCTTCTTTAAGTTCAGCTAAGTCCTCTTTGTTTAATTTCTTTGGTTCATCTTTTGAATTCTTAAAAATTCCTAAAGATTCAAAAATTTGGTTTTTGCCAACGCTTACTGCTGTTGAGAGGCGAATTTGATTGCCATCCCAAATCGAAAGTCTTGTTACCTCGGATCCTATCTCTGTTATTATTAATCCTTCGAGCTTTTCCTCTTGAGCTACAGCACGGCCGATAGCTATCGGTTTGGTTTCCAGAGCAGTAAGTCTCATCCCTGCCAGTTTGCATAATTCAACATAATCATCAACTAATTTCCTGGGTGCGGCAACGATAAGAACATCTGCCAGAGAGTCTTCCGGGTGATTTATTAGAACCTGAAAGTCCATATATACCTCTTCGACGGGGATAGGCAAGTATTGTGCAGCTTCTGCAATTATTGCTTTTGAATATTCCTCCCTGGTCATTTTGGGCATCTTTACAGTTTTTGAAAAGACAAAAGTTTCCGGCAAAGCGGTCACCACTTTTTTGGCAGATATCGCACCCGGCATGGCTTTTCTGCAAGCCTCTTTAATCATGGTTGCCACTGCCGCCTTGTTTTTAAAACGGTCTTTCTCCATTATCTTTTCAGTTAAAGGAGTTTCTGCACTTCCGATCAAAGATACATTTTTACCATTTTTTTTGAGTTCAACAAGTTTAAGGGTTTCAAACCCAATATCTAGTCCTAAAATATTTTCGCTTCTGAAAAAACCCATTACCCCTCCATGGCGCAAAGCACCTATATTCAGTCTTTATTATACAGTATATAAATGAAAGCTTAAAGCATCAGCAAAAGGCAACTTCAGCCCTGAAAGTATCAGCTACGTGGCGTTTATTAAGCTGTATATTGGCGATAAAACGGAAATAACTATAAATCCGATAGCTGCTCCCATAACAACCATAATAATTGGTTCCAGGAGCGTTGACAGGTTGCCTGTAATATCATCGATATCACGGTCAAAAAAATCAGCGATTTGGTCAAAAACTTTTTCTATATTGCCTGATTTTTCTCCAACTTTGGCAAGCTGGCAAACCATCCTTGGCATAAGGGGACTTTCTCTTAAAGCATCCGATATCAAGCTACCGTTTTTAACTTTTTCAGAAACAACATCAACAGCCTCTTCATAAATGATATTTCCGATAGTTTTGCTGCTGACGGAAAATATCTCCATCATTGGAAGCCCAGAGGCTGCAAGTGCAGAAAAGGTGCGGGTAAAACGGGCAATATAAGTTTTGCGCAACAGGTTGCCGATAATGGGAATTTTGATTATTGATTTGTCAAATTTCCTTCTTCCTCCCGCTGTTTTTATGTAGTAGGAAAAGCCGCTGATCAATCCTACGGTCAAGACAAAGGCAATAATAAACTGTTCCCGTAAGAACCGGCTGAACCCGACGATTATTCTTGTAGACATCGGCAGGTTGACTCCGGATTCGGTAAACATGCTTTCAAGGCGGGGTATAATGATGACTGTAATTAAAATCATTACGGCAACGATAGCAATCATCACAAAGGCAGGATATGCTAGAGCGCCTTTTACTTTTCTGTTTAGGTCGTAATCTTTTTCAAGTTGTATGGCAAGACGGTTTAGAACAAGCTCTATCTTGCCCGACTCTTCGCCTGAAGCGACCATATTGGTATAGATCTCTGAGAAAATGCTAGGGTATTTAGAAAGAGCGCTTGAAAGTGAATTGCCGCCTTTGATATCTGAAATCATACTGGTAATGACTCCGGAAAAATATTTATTGTTTGCCTCTTCGGCTAATGCTTCCAACGCTTCAGTAATGGATAAGCCTGAGGCAATCATCATGCCAAGTTCTTTTGTAAAAATTATTCTCTCTTTGAGAGGAACCTTGCCTTTTTTTGAAGAGAAAAAGTTTTTATTTTTTTTACTATCTTCGACTTGAATATCTACGACAAAAAGACCGCTTTCTTTAAGCGAGGCTAACGCTTCCGTTGAACTTCTGGCGTCGACTGAGCCACGGCTTTCTTCGCCATCTTTTGTTTTTGCTTTGTAGGAATATTTCATCTGACAATAACTAAAAATTAATAATTAAATTAGAAGATTATTCTTTTGTGACTCGCCAAACTTCTTCTATTGTGGTGACCCCATCAATCGCTTTTAATATGCCATCCTGAAGCATGGTTACCATACCGTTGCTGATAGCCTCTTCTTCAATCACGCTGGAAGATTCTTTTTTGAGAATGAGGCTTTTTAGCTTGTCGTTAATCTCTAATATCTCGTACAATCCGATTCGTCCTTTGTATCCTGAATTTACGCATTTGTCACAGCCGATATTCTGAAAGAAGTGCAAATTATTTTTGTCGATCAGCTTTTTGCTTTCATCAGGCATCCGATCAATTTCTGCAAGAATTTCTTTCATTTCTGCTTCAGGCAGATCAATTTTTTTCTTGCAATTGCCGCACAATTGTCGAGCAAGACGCTGGCCTATAACCATGTTTAGTGAAGAAGTTAGCAGAAAGGGCTCAATATTCATGTCTATTAAACGAGGGGCGGCTCCGGCGGCGTTGTTTGTGTGCAAGGTTGATAATACGATGTGTCCTGTAAGAGCGGCATGTATCGACATATCCGCGGTTTCTCCATCGCGTATTTCACCAATCATAATAATGTCAGGATCTTGTCGAACTATGGAGCGTAAGCCGGAGGCGAAAGTATAGTCAATTTCTGAGTTAACCTGACTTTGATTTATGCCGGGTACTTGGTATTCAATTGGATCTTCCAGAGTGACAATGTTCACTCCATCGTTGAAAAGATTGGAAATGAGAGCATATAAGGTGGTTGTTTTGCCGCTTCCTGTCGGTCCGGTTACCAGCAGCATTCCATGGGATTTCTTTAAATTGTCTAAAAGCACTTCAAGGGCTTTCCCTCTAATGCCAAGTTGGTCGATGGTCAGGATCCCTGTTAACTTGTCTAAGATTCTCATCACAACTTTTTCTCCGTAAGCTATCGGCATAGTTGATACTCTAAAATCAACTTTTCTTTCGTCAATCTTTAAGCTGAAACGGCCATCTTGGGGCAGGCGTTGTTCATCTATCTTCATGTCTGACAGAATTTTGATGCGGGAGATAGCGCCTGATTGCAATTTTTTCGGCAATAACACCTTTTTAACCAATACACCGTCAATTCTAAATCTGACCTCAACTTCATTTTCACAAGGTTCGATATGAATATCCGAAGCTCGTTCCCGAATTGCTCTTCGTAGGATAGAGGCAATAATTCTAGAAGCTGGCGCAGAATCGGAAGCTGACTCGACAAGCGCTTGTTTTTGTTCAAGGCTTCCAAACGATTCGCTATCGGCAATCTCGATCGCTTCTTTAAGTTCTGACTCAAAACTATTGTATTGGTCCAGGATGCGATTTATATCATCTTCGCTTGCGAGTTTGGCAACAATGGGTTTTCGAACATATTTGTGTATCATGTCCTTTGCTTCAATATCTTCAGGGTCTACCATCCCTAAAGTAAATTCATCTTCGGTTTCCTCAATAGGGGCAAGTTTGTATTTGCGAGCCAATTTTTCCGGAATTTTTTGAAGTATTTTTTTATCGATTACCTTACCTGCGAGATCTATGTAGGCAATGTTTTTGTTTGGTTGATTGAAAGATTCTTTTTGGTTGAAGTCGCCTGCGTTTTCACTGTAGCCGTTATGAAAATCAAAGACTTCTTCTTGTTTTTTCGTGTTTTCTACCTTTATTGTGATTTCTTGTTCTTCGTTATCTTTCTCTTCTTGCTTCTTGGGCTCCTGATCCTCAATTTTTTTCTCATCTGATGTTGTCGGAGGTATCTTCTCAATATTTTTTAAATTATCTTCAGCTTTAGGTTTTTCAAAAATGCCTGAATCAATAAGAGAAACTGTTTCTGTGCCTTTTGCATCCTTGCTCTTCGTGTCAGCGCTAGAAGCAGCTTCTGTGTCAAGTTCATCTTCCTTTTCTTTTTTTCCAAAAAGCTTGCCAAAGAAAGAAGTTTTTTCGTGCAGCTTTATACTGCCGTCAAAAGTAGTTTCTTCTTTTGCGCCGTCTTTCAGTTTTTCTTCGTATATCCTAACCTTCTTTTTGTTCTGGATCAGAATCACAATTTCTTCGTCATCTCCGTTGATGTTTTCTTTTGGTTTGATTGATAGTTCTTCATTGATAGCCGCTATTTCTTCCAGCTTTCTTTTTCGTGTTTCCATCAACGCGATGGGTATCTCTATCTCTTCTTCATCATTTTGAATCGATTGTTTTATTTTCGAATCTAATTTTTTCTTCTCTTTGAGCTCTGGTGTTTCTGTCTTTTCGTGTTGTGCGGAGGAGGGATGCGGTTCGTTTGTAATAATTTCGTCATCCTCTGTGCGATCAAATAGAAAATCGCTCACCTTTTCGGAAATATTTTCTCCAAGTTTCTTCTTGATAGAGCCATGCATAGTGCCATTTTTTGGAGCTTTGCCCTTAAGGATGGCTTCTTTAACGCTGCCTGAGGGCATCCATTTCATAGCGTTGGTTGGAAGCATAACCATCTTGTGATCAGCTCCTAGTTTGGGATGGTAAATTATTTTGGACGGATAATGAACAGTATAGAATGTGCCAAAATTAGAATAGACAATTTTGTCGCCTTTGGCTAAGGCGTCCACAATTGTAGATTCAAAAGCTACAACCAATGCAACAGCATCTTTGTAGCTGATATTGCATTTAGTTGATATTGTTTTGGCTAATTCTTCACGATTCATTAAAATTTATCCCCATTGCCATTGGCAGTTGAGGATCCGCCTCCTTTTATCCATCCTTCCAAAATACATTAGTTATCCAGATGGATAACCCTCCGTAGCCTTGTGCGAAGGATGGGATTTCATTTTTATTTTAACAAATATCTTGGAAAAACCGAAATATTTTGAATTTTTACTTCAAAATATTTCGAGTTGAAAGTTATAAGTATCTAAAGTAATAAAAGTTTTGAATAACGAATTATGGATTAGGATTCAGGGCATCATGGAACGGTCCCTCTCCTTTCCAAGGAGAGGTTAGGTGAGGTTTCAATGCAAACAGTAACTTTTGACTTTGCGGCTGCGGGAAGGCGCCGCTGTCTACAACTCTGTGGATTGGTTTGGGGACAAAATGGTTAAATATCAACCGTTTTTTAATAAAAATAAGCCAGGCTTTAATAAAAATACTCAAACGTACGTGATATTAACGATTTAATTAGAATTTAGGTATTGTTAATAAGCAAGATGTCATTGCGATATCGTAAGCAAAGCGAACGAAGAAGCAATCCATCATGATAGATTGCCACGTCCCGCCTCTGGCAGTACTCGCAATGACGGAGATGATAGCTCCAAAAAGGTTAAATTTTAAAATGTGGTGGTTAAATTGGCTTTATATCAAAAATACAGATCCAAGACGTTTTCTGAACTGGTTGGACAAGACCATGTTAATTTGACGATGCTTGAAGCTATAAAGAGCGGCAAGACAGCCCACGCTTATCTCTTGACCGGGCCAAGAGGGACAGGCAAGACTTCAACTGCCCGTCTTCTTTCACGAGCCATGAATTGTTTTTCTCTTTCAGAAGCAAAAAAAGCCGGCAAAGAGATATCGGGCGAGCCGTGCAATAAGTGTGATATGTGCAAAGAAATATTAGACAGTCGAGCAACTGACGTAATTGAGATTGATGCCGCATCCCACACCGGAGTCGACGACATCAGGGAAATTATTGATAAGGCAAGGTTTGCTCCGACAAGAGGCGCAAAAAAGGTCTACATCATAGATGAAGTTCATATGCTTTCCAAAAGCGCTTTCAACGCCTTGTTAAAAACTTTAGAGGAGCCGCCAAGCCATGTGGTTTTTATTTTGGCGACTACTGAAGCACACAAATTGCCCGAGACAATATTGTCTCGGGTTCAACGGTATGATTTTAGGCGCGTGTCTAAAAGCGATATTATAAAAAATTTAAAGATAATTGCAGAAAAAGAAAAGCTTACGCTGGAAGATGGCGCCCTCGATCTTCTTGCCATCAAGGCCGAAGGGAGCCATCGGGACTCTATTAGTCTTCTAGAGCACGTTGCTTCTTATTCGCAAAAAATATCAAAATCAGATGTAGAAAATATTCTGGGAATGGCGAAGAGTGAGGAAGTATTGAGGTTCATCGGGGCGATTTTTAATAGAGACCCGGAGGAGGGATTAAAAATCGCCCAGCAGTTTTATAGTGACGGAATTGAGATGGGGCAGTTCAATAAAGAGGTAATCGAATATATTCGTAAGATATTGATTTATAAAGTATCTGAGCAGGCTCTTTTTGAAGAAACCGAAGAGAATATAAAAAACATTAAAGAGCTTAGTGCAAAATGCCCGGAAGCCGATGTTCTGAATGCTATGAAATCATTTTTGAGAGCAGGCGAGATGCTCAAGGATGTGGCTTATCCTATACTTCCGATAGAGATGGCGGTTATAGAATTGTGTGGGCAGGATTCTATAACAGTTTCTAGCCCAAAGTCCAAAGTCGAAAGTAAAGATGTTAAAGATTCGATTAAAGATGCAATCGCTGTTATTTCATCACCAGAAGACGTGGCTGTTTCTGTTATTTCCACTTCATTTAAAACAGGGATGGAGAAATCTCAGTTGGGTTCAAGTCCACTTAGTTCCGCTCCAGATGACAAGGCAAAGGATGATTCTGTCCTGAAGGTTAGTAAGAGCGGTGACAAAAAAAGAGAGCCCGAGAATGACAAAGGGAAAGAAATGATTGCAAAGGCTTCAACACAAACTCCCGTTTTTCAGATGACAGGCGATCTATGGGAACAGCTCATAGTAGCCATTAAGGCACAAAATACAACTCTTTCTGCTTTGCTTAGAGATGTAAAGCCTCTTTCAATAAACGGCAACCAAATAACTATCGGAGCAAGATTCAAGTTTCATAAGGATCGCATCTCCGAGCCAAAAAACAGCAAAATTATCGAAGAAGCTATTTGTAGCTTAACAGGTAATAATTGTGTAGTGATGTGCGAAGTTATGGATGCCAAGATGAAGCAAGAAGTGCCAGCAGCCGATCTGGGAAAAGCAGCAGAAGAAGTATTCGGATAGAATTAAGAAATAGGATTAAGGATTAAGAAGTAAGTATTAAAGCCAGCAGATTATGCTTCTTCTAATACAATTGGTGGTCTATTATGGCGAGGGGAAAAGAAGAAAATTTTAAAAAAGATAAATTCAAGCGAAGTAGCATCGTTATTCCTACTGGTGTGCGGATACCTCCTCAAAATATCGATGCTGAAAAAAGCGTTTTAGGCGCTATTCTTTTAGATAAAGATGCGCTAATAAAAATCGTTGATATATTGAAACCTGAAGATTTTTACGAAGACAGGAACGGTGCTGTCTATGAGGCTACGACGGAGTTGATGGAGAAGCGTCAGGCGATCGATATAGTCACTCTTTCCGCTGCACTAGAATCAGCAGGGAAACTAGACGAAATAGGGGGTTCTAGTTATTTGGCCGATATTGTAAACGAAACCCCCTCGGCCGCCAATGTTGTACACTATGCCCAAATTTGCCGCGATAAAGCTATATTGCGCCGTCTTATCTCTGCCGCTTCTGGTATTACAGAAATGGGCTACGACGAAGACCGTGACATATCGGAAACTCTTGACAAGGCGGAACAGTCGCTCTTTGCAGTTTCGCAGAAATTCCTTAAAAATAAATTTACTCCAGTTAGAGAAGTGCTGACAGAAGCTTTTGAGCGAATAGACACTATTCATAAAGACAAGGACAAGGGAGCGCTTCGTGGAGTGCCCAGTGGGTTTAGAGATATGGATAACATAACGGCGGGCTTCCAAAAATCTGATCTTCTGATATTGGCCGCACGTCCCTCGATGGGTAAAACTTCGTTTGCTCTAAATTTGGCAGAAAACGCTGCAATTAATGAAAAAATTCCTGTCGCTATATTTTCTCTTGAGATGAGCAAGGAGCAGTTAGTCGATCGACTTTTGTCTTCTCAAGCAGGTGTTGATTCTTGGAAGCTTAGAACAGGAAATCTTTCCGATGATGATTTTCCAAAGATTGGTTACGCTATGGGTGTGTTGTCCGAGGCGCCTATTTTTATTGATGATTCGGCCGGCGCAAATATCATGGAAATTCGGGCGAAAGCGAGACGTCTACAGATGGAGCATGGACTGGGAATGATTATCATTGACTACTTGCAGTTGATGGAGGGCAAGGGGCGATCGGATGGCAATCGTGTTCAGGAAATTTCAGAGATATCCCGTTCATTGAAAGGTTTGGCTCGTGAGTTGCAGGTGCCTATTATTGCACTTTCGCAGTTATCTCGTGCGGTTGAGCACAGAGACAATAAAAGGCCGCAGCTTTCTGATCTTCGTGAATCTGGTTCTATTGAGCAAGATGCTGATATTGTGATGTTCCTATATCGAGACGAATATTATAACCCTGATTCAGACAGAAAAGGGATTACCGAAGTTCTGCTCAAGAAGCATAGAAATGGTCCTACCGGTGCGATCGAACTGTTCTTTAATCCTTCGCAGATGCGGTTTGCTGATCTGGAGACTAAGAGGGATATGTCTGAATTGGAAGAATAGAGCATAATAAAAAATACTGCCCATATAAGTTAATATATAAGCAGTTGCGTTCTGGTTCTGTTGTTTGTAATTAGATTGGCAAAGAATCCAGTTGCGCAAGGGATATCGTCCCGCTAAGGAGTGAGCTGACCACGGCCTGGACTTTATTGTCCACTCCTAGCTTAGTATAGATGTTGTCGCAATGAAAGTTTATTGTTCTTTCGCTGCGACGGAGCTTTATTGCAATCTCTTTTGCTTGCTCTCCCTTGCCTAAGTGAACCAGAACCTCGAGCTCTTTGGCTGTCAACGGATCGCCTACTGTTGGCTTTCTTTTATTAGACATTTTCTTCTTGCCCTCCAATGAACAGAATGTTTGATTATTGTAGCATAATATATAAATAAAATAAATAATTAAGTCTGGAATATGATAATATATTATTATACAATATTTATTTCCCAAAAGGTATTGACAAATTTCTACGCAAAGAGTACAATGATTTAATACCTTAAAAATTTAATAGCAAACAACACTAGGAGGGCTGGTGAATTGCAAACGGTAAGTTGAATAATATCAAATTACTAATTGCATAAGTGAGCGCCTTCCTACGAAGACGCTCTTTTTGGAAAGAAAGAGATGTCCCAATGCTTTGAAATTACAAACAGCTAACTCCGGTTTGAACATTGAAAAAGCAGCATCCAAATATCTTTAAAAAAACGAGAATTGGATGGGGGCAACTCCTTCTCTCCAATTAGGAGGGAAAATGAAATTACAGAGGAAAAATCGTTGGAATTCTTTGCAAATCCATTAAGGATTAGTAAGGGAAGCCACAAAACGGTAAAATCGCTTTGCGACTCCTCTCACGGGCGTAAGTTGACGTGACCAGGCATATATTAAATTTTTTATTATCCTGATTAGTTCACAAGTTAACTTGCGCCCGAAACCTTTTAACAACAAAACAAGCTACTTAAAAACTAGCAAGCAAAAAGCATGAAAACTGCTTCTTTTAAGATTGCTAACCTTCAATAGTATACAAGTATATTTAAGCACGAACTATAGACATTTTTTTATTTGAATCAAAATAACTATTCACTATTAGAATAGTTATTTTTTTGATATTCTTAAGCTAGAGAGAGCAGAAAGGGGAGTTGGCATGGGACTATACCATCCAGATCAAATCAAGGCTACGGTGCACGAGTTGAGCTTTTTTTACGGTTGGGCGGAACATCGGGGAGGTTTGAGCGATGCTGAGAAAAGCGCATATTTCAAGGCGCACAATGCTTTCAATCGTATTGTGGATCAACTAGAAGAGGAATTTTTGAAAGGCGGTCTATCGGCTAGGGAGGCCCTATTGAAGGCGATAGGGTATGACTGAATTTTAGGAGGTGAGAGATGCCAGGAACATGCAATGATGGGCGGCCTTGCCCTTACAACAATGATCCAGAGTCTGATTGCATGGGGAAGTGTCGGATTGTAGATCAAAGTAGTAGTGGGGTTTCTTTGTCTGAGGTTGCAGAAGATACGCCAACCAGAATGCTGCTATACAGGCGGCAGGGAGACAAAACCCCTTGGTTATTGGGAGGATAGCACTAAGCTCGCCGGCCATTGAGGTCTGCGAGCCTTATTTTTACTATGAGTATTCATTTATCAAAATGTCGAGAAGCTATAGTTTTGACAATTGGTGGTGCAAACTAATTGAACCAAGAACCCAGTTCGCTCTACCAAAGATAATATCAGGCAATGAGTCTTTGTTTTCAACTTGACTTTCATCGATAGATTTTTCATAATTCTGTATCATTTCACCTAAACTAGCTAGTGGATCTTAAGAGATTCACTTATTTATGTTTTCACACAATCTGGATAATATGTTTGATTCTGGTCCAGATTTTTCTGCAAAGCAATAACTCGCTTCAACTTGATCGATTTTTAGGGTAATATAATGGAAGTAAAATGGAAAATAATTCATTAAAAGATTTGAATTTACAACAAAAGGAAGCGGTATTGTGTACCGATAGGCCTATTTTAGTGCTGGTTCCCCTTCGCATAAAGCTACGGAGGGACCTCGCATGAACTTGCTAACCGGATTAAACGCTCAGCAAAAAGAGGCTGTATTGTGTATAGACGGCCCGCTACTAGTGCTCGCTGGGGCAGGAAGTGGCAAGACGAAGGCGCTGACTCACCGAATCGCCTATTTGATAAAAGAAAAAGGGGTTTCGCCTTACTCGATATTGGCTGTAACATTTACTAACAAAGCGGCTGGTGAGATGAGTGAGAGAGTGGCAAAATTGCTAGCAGGCGAAAATCATCTGAAGACTGAGGACTTTCGACTTACGACTAAATTGCCTTGGCTGGGCACTTTTCATTCGATTTGTGTTCGTATTTTAAGAAGAGAAGCTCACAATGTCGGATACGAACGGAACTTTACGATTTATGATGCGGGCGACTCGTTATCGCTAGTGAAGCGCATTATGAAGGAATACGGTATTGATCCAAAGCATTATCCTCCTAACGCCATCGCCAATTTTATTTCCGGCGCCAAAAATGAGATCATCGATGCAAAAGAATACAAAAAATACACTAATTCTCCTCTTGAAATCACCACTTCTAAAGTATACACAGAATATGAAAAGCGGCTGAAGGCTGCTAATGCCATGGATTTTGATGATCTTCTGATGAATTGCGTTATCCTTTTTCAAAAAAATCCAAAAATACTTGAGCACTATCAACTGCAGTTCAAATACATTTTGATAGATGAGTATCAGGATACTAATCATGTGCAGTATATGTGGGCAAAGCTTCTAGCAGAGAAGCATAAAAATATTATGGTGGTCGGGGACGATTATCAAGCTATATACGGCTGGCGTGGAGCTAACTTCCGCAATATTTTAAACTTCGAGCGTGATTATAAAAACGCCAAAGTGATAAAGCTTGAACAAAATTATCGCTCAACTCAGACAATCCTTTCGGCGGCCGATAATGTGATTAAGTTCAATAAGCAGCGGACTGAAAAAACTCTTTGGACGGACAATGAAGCGGGAGTGCCTGTAACTGTATACAAGGCATTGAACGAAAAAGATGAAGCGGAGTTTGTAACTTTGGAGATCAGATCACTGGCAAAGCGGTGTCATTCTGAATTTATTTCAGAATCCCATGGGATCCCGAAACAAGTTCGGGATGACAGTGAAGTTGATTACAGTCGGTTTGCCGTGCTGTACCGGACCAATGCGCAATCCCGTGTTATGGAAGAGGTTTTAATGCGCTTTGGTATCCCATACCGTATCGTTGGCGGATACCGTTTCTATGAGAGAAAAGAAATCAAGGATATTATTGCATATCTTCGCTTGATTAATAATACATTGGATTTTGAAGCTTTGGATCGAGCCGTATCAAGTATTCCCAGAGGAATTGGCCCTAAGGCGTTGGAGCAAACAAGACAAGTCATCAATACAGTCGTCTCGAGTGTGGATCCTCTCGACAAACTCAGGATAAGCTCCGCGGAAATCGAGGGAGCTTCTTATCAAAAGATTTCTCCACCCTCGCAACAAAGTGCGAGGAGTCGAAATGACAATTTATTTGTTACTCTAAGTGAAGGCGAAGAATCTTTAAAACTTCCTTCTAAAGTTCGAGAATTTTTCAAAATGCTCGCATCTCTCAAAGAACTTTCTGAAAAACTAGATTTGGCTGAATTGATAAGGGCGATAGCGGCACGGAGTGGTTATAAAGATTATTTACTGGCAGATAAAACAGTTGAAGGCGAAGCGAGATGGGAAAATATAGAAGAGCTGATGGGTGTTGCCGCAGGTGTTCATGCCAACGTTAACAACCAAGTAATAAGTAACAATAACCAAAAAAATAACAATTCAACAAACAATGAAAATTGGGAAATGGAAACTGAAAACTCAGAAACAGCTTTAGAGCTGTTTCTGCAGCAGGTTGCCTTGGTTCAGGATACGGACAATCTTAATCCTGATGAGTCGGCGGTAACTTTGATGACTATGCATTCTGCTAAAGGCTTGGAGTTTGAAAATATCTTTATTATCGGAGCAGAAGAGGGGCTTTTTCCGCATTCCCGCGCATTATTAGACGAAAGTGAAATGGAAGAAGAGAGAAGACTCGCTTATGTCGGCATTACCCGTGCCAGAAAGCGACTATATTTGATCTATGCAGGAGAGCGTATTATTTTCGGGCGTTTTCAGAGCAATCCAAAATCTAGGTTCATCGAGCACATACCAGAAGAGCTATTGGACGAGATAGAATAGAAGCCGACAAACAGACAAGAATCGGACATATCTTTCTAGTCTGTCAACACCCAGTAAAAATGTCACCTTGTTTGCACAGTAGAAATGTCCCTTTTCATGTTTTTTCTCCAAGGATGATTAGCTGGTGGCGTCCATTGTTTCCTTTCTCTTAATATTGTTACTTTTGCAATCATATTTTGTT
>JBBQQK010000021.1:0-13744 GCA_038216025.1 Patescibacteria group bacterium | reverse complement strand
AACAGGTACCGCTTTCCAATTGAAAAATGCGCCTGGACGGCACATATTACAACACATTGGTCAGTATGCGCGTGTCGGTTATGATAGAAAGGTGAAAATCAAAATAAGCAACACGCGCAGTCTCAATGTAGCAGAAATTGAGGAATTTCTTAATGCGCCCAAACCCATCAGCTTTTCTGCAATTAATAAAAAGGAGTCTTACAAATGGATTGAAAACTGTTTAGTCGGTTTTAATTATTGGCGATTAAAGCGCAAAGAACGAGGCATTATCAGACAATATTTAACCTTAATGACCAGTTATTCAGAGTCGCAAATTACCAGATTAATTAATGCATGGAAACAGAGTGGCAGAGTGGTCAAAAAAGATTATGTTCGAACCAAATTTTCATTGATTTATCAAAGAAGCGATATTGCCCTTATGGCAGAAACAGACAAACTTTTCAGGGTTTTGTCCGGCCCGGCCATGAAGTTAATCTACAAGAGAGAGTATGAAGATTTTGGCAACTTTGAATACAAAAGATTGGCAGAGATATCGGTCAGTCATATTTACAATTTAAGAGATAATTTTGTCTACAGAAATATCATAAAAGAGTATCGTCACACTAAGCCGACAACCGTTCCGATAGGTCAAAGAAAGAAGCCTGCGCCCGATGGTAGGCCCGGATTTATTAGGGTTGACACCGTGCATCAGGGAGATGATCCTGAACTCGGCAAGAGCGTCTATCATATTAACTTCGTTGATGAAGTAACCCAATGGGAAGTAATGGTTTGTGTTCCGGTGATAAGTGAACAGTATCTTGCTCCGGCACTAAAAGAAATGCTTAAACTATTCCCATTTGTAATCATTGAATTTCACTCCGATAACGGTTCGGAATTTATCAACTACACGGTGGCTGAAATATTAAACAAACTGCACATTGTTCAAAGCAAAAGTCGACCAAGACACAGCAACGATAACGGCTTGGTTGAAACCAAAAACAATGCTGTTGTCAGAAAGGAAATGGGCTATGGTTTTATTCAAAAAGGAGCCTACAAACTGATCAATAATTTCTACCAGGGGCATTACAATATTTTCCTCAACTATCATCGTCCTTGCGGTTATGTTACGGTCATAACAGACAAGCGAGGCAAAGAGAGAAAAATATACAAACCGGATGATTACATGATGCCGTATGAGAAATTAAAATCCTTGCCAAATGCTAAGAAATATCTAAAGCCCGATATCACATTTGCACAGTTGGATAAAATTGCGTACAGTCAAAGTGATGTTGAATTTACCAAGGAAATGAGAGTCGCTAGAACAACACTTTCTGTCAAGATCAAGCAGAGCTATTTAAGAGATAGTATATTAAAAGATTATTAAACAACTCATAACCGACCACTTGATTTCATGCTCATTATTCGATTGGAATAGACTGACCTAGTCTTATCCAATGCAGAATGCGTGTAACAGAGCCTCTTGTTTCCAATTGAATAATGCGTCTAACGAGAGGTTAGAACATCAAAAATTAGCGTGTGTCGGCATCACAAAGGCAAGACTTAATATGACCAACACATGCAATCTCAGTGTAGTAAAAATTGAGGAGCTTCTTGAAAATCAAAACCTACTAATATTTAGAAGAAGCGAAGTCCAAAAAAACTGATTTTAACGGTCAGACGACAGGATAACAATTTGTTAGAATACTATCTCTAGCAGAGAATACAACAAAACAGAGCTCATCACTCCAGTAGCAAGCACTTTTTTTCTGCCATTTTTTAGTGAAATTGGAATCAGCTCATGGAATGAGATAAAGAGCATGGCGCCAGCCGCTATTGAAAGAAATATTGGATTCAAAAAGGAAAAGTAATGTACCAAAATCACTCCGAAAACTGCCCCTAACATGGTTGAAATTCCTGAGAACAGTGCCGATTTATAGAAAAATTTGCTGCTTTTGTATTTTGCTGATACGACCGTTAAGACATATCCTTCGGGAATATTATGGATGAAGGTGGCGGCTACCAATAAAAACCCAAGATTTTTTGACGATTCAAAGGAGCTAGGAATAGCGAAACCTTCAGGAAAGTCGTGAAGTATTAACCCTATCGCCAGAAGATATGACATTCGCACCATGCATTTTGTGTCACAATCTTGAATCGCATTTACAGAATGCAGATGGGGAAGGATTTTGTTTATACCCCAAACTAATCCGGCCCCTATCGCAACCCATAATAGGGATTCCAACTGAATGATAAGGTAGGCACCGGGAATTAATTCAAAAAGCGATATCAAGACCATGATCCCTGCAGCAAAGGCAGCGCCGAATGAAATATTAATTGCCGTTTTCTTTCCCCTGCTCCCAATAAATACGCCCAGAAAAGTTGCCGATCCCGACAAAAAAGCTAGTAGCAAGATATTGCCATTATCAATTATTGATGCTTGCATGGGTTATTTCCGATTACTTTTATTTCAAAACGCTAAGCTTGCCTTTGTTTCGTTTTTTAAAACTCGTATGACAAATCTTGTGCCGGATTTCTTTCTTGCACAAAAACTCATCGTATAACTTGATAATATCCGGATTTTTGTGTGACTCTCTGTGCTTGTTATCACGATCAGCTTGATATAGGCCATTGCTTCTTGCTTTTCTAATTTCATTATCAGTCGGCAATGGCTGACCTCCACCGGAAATACATCCCCCGGGACAAGCCATTACCTCAACGCAATTATATCTTGTCGGATTGTCTTTTATTCTTCTTAAAATTTCTTTGACATTTTCAATTCCGCTAACTGCAGCAAAACTTAGTTTTTTACCGTTAATGCTAAGTTCTAATTCTTTAATGCCTCTAAATTCATGAATTTGTTTGAATTCGAGATTTTCCAAGCTTTTACCAGTTAATTTGGAATAGGTAGTCCGGATAGCGGCCTCCAATACTCCGCCGCTCGCACCGAATATCTCTCCTGCCCCTGTAAATGTACCCATTATTTCCATATCTGACTCAATATTCTCAATCTCTTTTAGATTAATGTCGGATTCCTTTAGCAATTTAGCAAATTCTCGAGTAGTAATTATAAAATCAACCGGATTAATGCCGTCGATCTTTAACTCTCTTCTTGTAATCTCAAATTTTTTAGCGGTGCAAGGCATTATTGAAACAACAACAATATCCTTTGGCTTAATCCTCTCTTTTTTTGCCCAATAGTTTTTAATTAAGCCGCCTAGAATAATCTGGGGGGATCGAACTGATGTTAAATTTTTAATAAAGCTTGGTTCGTAAAACTCAACATATTTAACCCATGCCGGGCAACAGGAAGAAAACATCACTTCATTGTCACCGTTTAGTACTTTCTGAATTAATTCTTCGGATTCCTCCATTATGGTAACATCAGCGGCAAAACTAGTATCGAATACCTTGTATGCCCCCAACTTTTTCAGCGCTGAAAATATTTTTCTAGTTACGACTTCTCCTGGAGCCATCCCAAATTCTTCACCAATACTAGTACGAATAGCCGGCGCAAATTGAAAAACAACCTTTTTATTGTTATTTTTCAACAATTTCTGTACTTTCGGATAATCTTCAGCTTCAGAAAGAGCTCCTACTGGACAATGAGCGATGCATTGACCGCAGTAGATACAATCATGATCATGGGCCAAAGAAGGTGAGACTTCAAAATTATATTTACCCTCTCTTGGCCGCAAATAGCCTCCATTTGTCTGCATGGCGCAGATTTCAGAACAATTTTCGCAGTTAATACACTTGCTTGGGTCAAAGCTTATTGATGGGCCGAATTGATATTTCGGGTGATTGCTCTTTCTGTTACTGTATTTGCCAGAAGCAACAAAGTGTTTTTCTTGGACCAGCTCAAGTAACTTGCAGTTTGTTTTTCTTTTGCAAGTTTCGCACTTACCTTCATGCTGAGCAAATATCAGCTCGAGATTAATTTTCAAAGTTTGCTCAATAAGGGGAGTATTTGTATGAACTCTCATCCCTGGTTTTACCAGCAAACTGCAAGAAGCCCGCAAATTTTTATCGCCTTCAACTTCAACCATACATAAGCGGCAACTCTCGTGAGGAATCAGATCGCAATGATAGCAAAGCGCCGGAATATAGATATCGAACTTTTTAGCGACTTCAAGGACTTTGTCACCTTCTTTTGCTTTGTATTCTTGGCCATTTATAAAAATATTAAATTCAATCATGACTTCATCACCTTATCAATTAATGTTTTATATGGCACAGACATTCCCCTGCCCAAAGGACAAAATGAGGTATTTTCAAGAACCAAGAACAATTCCCTTAGGTTCTCAATATCCAATTTTCTTTTCCGAACCATTTCCAAGATCCGGTTTGAACTTTCTCGGCAAGGAGTGCATTTATCACAATTTTCAGCAGCATAAAATGTCGCCCATCTTTCCATTAACTTAAAAAGGTCGGTTTTTTTACGATTGTAGATAATTATCGAAGCGGCACCAAGAATAGGAGCCTTTAATTCATTCGGCAGATAGATTGCACCTGCTGCACCACCGCCATATTGGATAAAGAATTCAAAATTTGGATAACTTCCAGTTGTTTTTAATACCTCTTCAATGGAGAGAGAGACAGGTAAATCAAAAACACCTTTCTGCTTTACATCCCCTGAGATTGAATAAAATATTTTACCTGTATATTTGTCACTAGCTATCTCGGAGATACGATAATATGTTTCGATATTATTAACCAAAGTTGGCAAGCCATAAAGGCCTGATTCTGCGGGATAGGGCGGCTTGCTTCTAGGCTCATCTCTTTTGCCCTCAATGTGCGACATCAGCGCTGTTTCATCACCGGCGATATAGCGAGCAGTTTTCCGAAAGTATGTAATCTTTGAGCCGTCGGAATATTTCTCTAGATTTTTCTTGTACTTATCAAAGTAAATGTGGTTCAAGTAAATTATTGCCTCCGATCCGGAAAAGGTCTCAAGGGCAATTTTAATGCCTTCAATAAATTCCTTAGGATGGTTTTTGAGAATATGCTCATCTTTAAAAACCGCTGGCTCTCCCTCTGAACCATTTGCGATGATGTAGATTTTCTTTCCCTCTTGCTTCTTGACCCCATCCCACTTCATCCATGTCGGAAACAGTGCTCCACCGCGGCCAAGTAAATTCGCTTCTTTCATTTTGAGAATAATATCTTGTTCCATATTTATTTTGATTTGATTATTTTTTGGATAATTAGGGCTAGAGCGCAACCAGCGAGTGCAGTATAGAGCTGGAAGATTCCTAAAGACGTGGCAAATACTTTTGGTAAAACCCCAAACTTAATCATAATCATTGCCGAGAGATACAATATCAAGACCTTAGCAGTAATACCCAAAGCCATAGACAGATATTTATTCCATTTTCGTGCGAGATAAAAATATTTAATAGAGAATACAAGAATTGAGTTTCCAATCCAAATAAACGGAATCGTATAAACTAAGAACATTGTAAAAGGGCCAAAAATCAAACCTCGAGTCAGTACGGCAAAACTTGGCAGTAAAATTACTGGAAGCAACTTTTGATTTTTAAGATTTAGAGCAGCCAAAACTGAAGAAGCATTTACAATTGTGCCAACTAATAATTGCGGATGGCCGAGTGCAAAAGGCACTGCAAATGCAATTGCCGAATAGGCCAGATACTCAAGAAATTCTCTTCTTTTGCTTATGTAAATTTCTCTTAGTTCCAAAACACCGGTTAAAAAATTCATATCCCACTCCAATATTAAATACCTAATTTCGTAATTAACTTAAATTACCGTACAGCCCAAGCACTATATCCACCCTCCAAATCATATACCTCGCTAAATTCTAACTTCTTAAACATTTCCATCGCCTGGCTGCTTCTGTTACCGCTTCGACAATAAATAAGATACGTATGATTTTTATCAAGACTCAATAATTCCTTCTCAAAATCGCCATAAAAATCGAAGTTTATTGACCTCTCGATGTTACCCGAATCGAACTCTTCTTTTGTTCTAATATCGATTATATGAAAGTTTAAATTCTCAGTCTGTTTTGTGATTAAATCTTTTGCTTTGGAGCTACTGATTTTTTCATATATTTTTTTTTCGGTTGACACTTGCTCCTGAATTGATTCCCTAAGCACATCGCTATTTATGCTTTGATTTGTCGCAATCGTATTTGTATCAGTATTATTCTTTTTTGCAGATGCAAATATCAATGTTCCAGCAAGAGCAACCGCGAAAAAAATCATAATTATGAGAATCTTTATATTCGCCATTTCTATTCTCCTCCCAGCATTTTTGTTACGAGCATAAGTAGTATGCCCAATAGGATAAATGCAAAAATGGTAAAAAATTGCTTCATGTCATGCTCTTTGCGAAGCTCGGGAATCATGTCGCTAAGCGATATATAGATAAATCCACCCGCCGCAACAGGCAAAAGAAATCTGGTAATGTTTTCAATATGCGACAGTAAAAAATATCCAGAGATCGCCCCAGCAACGACAGCAAGGGCAACTAAAAAATTTAGCAGTAATGCTTTCTTCCTCTCTATTCCAGCGTAAAGCAACACGCCAAAGTCGCCAATCTCCTGAGGAATTTCGTGAAGGGCTATCGCAATGGTTGTAGTAATGCCGAGAGGTATGCTTACCATGAAGGATGAAGCAATAATCAGACCATCAATAAAATTGTGAACTCCGTCACCCAAAAGGTTCATGTATCCAAATGAATGGATCGGGCAATCGCCACCAGCATGACAATGCCTCCAGTGCAGAATTTTCTCTATAAGAAGATAAAGCAAAAGAGAAATTAGAATTACAAAGAAGAACATCTCGTTGTTGCCAAACTTCTCGATGCCCTCGGGCATTAGATGGATAAAAGCACCGCCCAGAAGAGCGCCGGATGAAAGAGCGACCAACTTTAATAGAATCTTATTAAGAAATTTCTCTTTCATGCTCATAGTGAAAACGCCTACAAGAGCACATGAGCTAATTAGCAGTGACGCGATAAGAATGTAAAGAAAAGTCATGTTCTCCTTTATTTATCCAAACATTAGCCATGAAGGCTTAAATATTAATATCAAACCGATTGCTAGCATCAGTATACCACCAACTAGCCTTGAGATTCGAGAGTAACGAGTGGTGATTCCTGTTAATTGCAATGTAAACATGGCAATGAAAAAGATAACAAGATCATCAAGCATAAAAAAGAAAACGTAAAGCAAGATATAGAGGTAATACTGCCAAGTCGGAAGGTTACTCATTGTGAGTATCTGCGTATAAACAGCAGGTAATCCCGCCGAGCAGATAAGCTCCACAAGATTTACCGCGAAGGCCAGTATAATGATCCCTAATAAGGCCAATAGAAAATTTCTCTCGTGAACAATATGCTTGATTTTCTCAAAGGTTGCTTTTCGTTTTTTATTGTTTGATACCTTGCAACCCCCTTCCTTGTTGGCCCAAAAGTCTTTAAGACTGTAAATCCCGCCACCAAGAGAAACCAGGCCGATAATTACGCGGACCGTTGCAATGAGTCCGATGAAAAGCAGGAGATTGAGCCAAGCAGACATAAAAACAAAGTAAACCGCAGCCGAAGCAACGATAAAGACAGAACCCAGTATCCACATCCTTTTTCTGTCCTTCATGCCCAAAAGCAAGCTAATCAAAAATAGCAAAGTCCACATCGCACATGGATTAAAACCGTCAAGTATACCGATAACGATTGAAAGAATCGGCAACGAAAAATTTTTAGTTTCGATCTCACCAAAAAAAGGTAGTTTTATCTTATGATTGCTTTTTTCTTCATCGCCACATGGCTGATTAACTATGCAAACTTCGCCGCTACTTGTAATATCCGCAGAGGAAGTAAGAAAACCTTCAATCTTCGAATCGGTAATACCATCCATATACCCCAACACATATTCTTGCCCAATAATAGTCACCGGAACACCGTTAGCATCAAAATTTAATCTTTTGCTCCAATCAATCAGAAGTTGTTGGTTTTCCTTGTTTTTGGACACCTCGTGCTTTTCCACTGAAAGCCCTGGATTCTTAGAAACCAACTCTTCCAAAAATAGGTTTTCAGCGGCACAATGAGGACAACCCTCGGCCCAAAAGAAAATGATTTTGTTTTCTACTGCAAATGACTTCAAAGGTAAAAATATTGTTGCAGCAAAAAATGCCGCAAATAATATAGCTGCAATTTTTTTCATTACTTATCCCTGTTTTCTTCAATAAGTTTCAAGAGCTCTATTTTTGAACGCTCGCCCTGCAGGCGAATAATTTCCTTTTCGTCTTTATCAACGAAGATAAAAGTGGGCAAAGTATCGTTTACCTGCCATTTTTCTGCTAATTCACGGTTTTCGTCATAGTCATAATATTCGTTCTTAAGCCAACTGTTTTCTTTTTCGATCTCTTGCCACATTGGCTTCATAATCAAGCATCCCGGGCACCATATAGCACCAAACTTTAGCACTTTCATGAACTCCTCCTTAAAACTATTTCTCATTTCCTTTATGTCCCCAAAATTGATTGCCGGAACCATGACCGTTATTATCACAGCGGTGAATCTCTTCACCTTTACACTCCGGACAACTCATATCAATGCCACGCTTTCCGTTGCCAAAAGGCTCCTCCCATGCGTGTTTACACTTCCAACATTCAAATTTTCTCACTGGTCTTTCGATCTCTTTGATTTTAATCGCTTTGCCGATAACCAATGCTTCTGAAATTTTTTTGTACGCGGAAGTTAGAATCCTTTGAAAAGTACTCTGTGATGTGCCCATCTTTTCTGCGGCAGTTATTTGATCTAAATCCTCAATATTTTTTAGCCTCAAGGCTTCAAGCTCTTCGTCGGTTAAATCAATAATCTCTAATTTACTCATCGGAACACCTTGGGGTTTGAAAAATTTAATTTCAGGAGTTGTACAAACATGCCTGAATTTTCTTGGTATCATATTTATATGTTGTTTATATTATGGTAAAACTTAATTGCGGGTCGCCCCGGCGCCAGATATTTCTGGTCGCCGGAGCGGCTTTTCTATTCTCCCTTGATCTCTGAAATTCTTTCCTTGAGAGCTTTTAGGTCAGCTTCCATTGCTTTAGCTTCATCCTCCAACTCATCCATCTCTTCAGATTTTGATAGATATGAACGGCCTGCAAAACGGCCAACGCCTTGTCTGCAACCCATCCCTCGACGCATTCCACCTCCGCATGGACCCATCCCTCGTCCTGATTGTGGACCTTGTCCTTGCGGACCTGTTTGATCTAAATTTGGCATTTTTCTCACCTCCTCTCAATATTATTATGTTTACTCTATGAATATATACCCGTAGGATTAAGGTGTCAAGTTATCTAATTCCAATTTTAATGTGATGAATTTGAACGGCTCAGCGGTCTTCTGCGATGAGCCGTTGGTCAAATTAAAATTCATTTTTATTAAAAAGTAGCGATTATATGTTGTTTTAGTTTTTGCGCAAAATAAAAAGGCTAGCAATAGACTAGTCTTTTTATTTTAGTAGCCTCAATGCACTTTCATTCGAACATTTATCCTGTGAAGCGGCAGGCGCGAAAATATATTTCAATCAAACCAAGAGGAGAGGAGACGCTCCCCGGATGAATACGGTTTTGGCAATAAAGAATTGAACGCCTCACCGGTGATGGCGGTGAGGCGTTGCTCAGGTTGGGGATCATTTTTTATCAAAAAGTGGTGAATATATACTATTTTTCACGTTAATTTACGCCTTTTTACACAGAACAAGTACTGACCGATAACATAACTATGCGCGATTCATAACCGTGAAAATATGTGTTATTTTATTGTTTTTCACGTTTATGTTGACAAATTGGTGGAAAAGGACCATAATTGACGTATGTCAAAAATATTAAATGTTTACAGTAAGATTAGTTCTCTAAAAGAGCGTTTTAATGAAGCATCTGTCGGAAAACAGAATCTTTTGGCATTGATTAACGAAGCTGAGGTAGCTGAGCAAGTTTATAACTCGAACGCTATTGAAAATAGCACATTAACCCTTGAAGAAACCGAGAAGATACTATTACAAATAGACCTAGATAGATATATTTCCGAAAGAGAGATTTTTGAAGCAAAAAATTTAGCTCGGGTGGTTTCATATATAGATACCAAAGCCAAAGAGCAAGAGCTTAGCTTTGAGGTAATTTTACTACTACACAAGATGCTTCTTTCGAATATCCGCGATGATGTTGCTGGAAGATTTAGAAAATATGATGAGTGGGTGCGAGTTGGAAGCCATATTGCAGTTGATCCAAAAGAAGTGACTAGCCGACTAAAAAAAATGCTGGCAGAATATACCGCGGATAATAAGGAAAATATTATAAGAAGAATCGCTCGATTGCACCTCACTTTTGAATTTATTCACCCTTTTATTGATGGCAATGGGCGCATTGGCAGGGTAATAAATAATTATTTGCTTATTCGAGAGGGGCTGGTGCCAGTAAACATCAAGTTTATTGATAGGAAGATGTATTATGAAGCATTTGTGGAGTTTAATACCAATAATGCAACCGGAATTATGGAAGAAATTGTCGGGAAAGCACTTACAAACAGTTATCACAAACGGCTTGCGTATTTGGAAGGCAAAAAGATCATAACTCTTAATGAATTTGCAAAGAACAACAATCTTTCACATCCAAATGCAATTAATAAAGCCGGTCGACAAACCATAGAAGCTTTTTTGGAAAAAGGGATTTGGAAAATTGGAGTAGAACAGGATAAAAAATAATTCCGTTTAACCAACCTTAATTACTTTCTACCAAAATAAAAAGGCTAGTACTAGACTAGTCTTTTTATTTTTGTAGCCTCCCTCCTTCGCTGAAGCTACGGAAGGGCGCAGCTAGGGTAATTTTACCGCTGGGTCCCCAACCCAGTTTTATTCTTTGTCTTCCTTGCTGAGTTATCAGTTGTTTGATGAACTTAAACTTAATACCGAGCCTGATATTCGTTAAAGAGAAATTCTGCACCCCCCCCCTGATACATAAAAGAATCACTATGCAAGCATAATGATTCTTTTATGGTAGCCTCTAGGGGAATCGAACCCCTCTTGCCACATTGAAAGCGTGGTGTCCTAACCACTAGACGAAGAGGCCACAGCTCGCTAAAGCGAGAAATTCTCAATTATCAAGTAACAATTTCCAAATACGATTGTGTTTGGCTTGCCAAGCGTCCAACTTCACTGAGTTTCGCTGGACAAACTTCGCTTTTGCTATATAGTGGCTTGCCAAGCGTAGCCACAATTTATTGTGGCGAAGTTTGGTGGGTCGCCTGGGACTCGAACCCAGAACCAATGGCTTAAGAGGCCACTGCTCTACCATTGAGCTAACAACCCAGACGTTTGTGGTGTTACCCAGATATAGTAACAAAAAATACCTCTTTTGGCAAGATTATTAATTTAAAACTAATTAAATTTAATAATAGAAATAAAAAATTACCGTTCTTGAGACGGTAATTTTATTAAAAATCACTATTCTGCTTGATTGAGGTGGTTGTGCCAATTTTCATCCAACCAATTTTTTTCTTTTCTAACCAAATGAATTAAACCGCGTCTGGACATTTCACGTTCAACTATGCCGTCTTTATGAGGATATTTAGTCCTCTGCGGCAATGAAGATCCAAAACCATGTACGTAGTGACAAAGCTCGTGGGCGATAGTAGCGTCAATAATATATTCAGGAATTTTTTTATCTTTAAAATGTCCATTGATGGATATCAACGATTCGTTATTTTTGCTTTGGTAAATACACTCCCTGATGCTACCCAATCTTTTTCGAGCTTTTTTGCCGAATTTGATTTTAATTGGATATTGCATCGGAACATCAGAAAAATGCTTGTGCCAAAGATTCTCTAATTTTGTATGCAAAATTAAATCGTTTCTCATAATACGTCAAAATTTCCCGACTAATTAAATATAAGTAAGCTTATTTAACTAATTACACACAAAAGATGCAACAAAGGGCTTTTTTATTATGGAAATACACAGAACAATAAAGCAGATTCTTAATATATTTGAGCATGTTGCAGAGCAAGCGGTCCCCAAGCCATATTTCTAAACGACCAAACATTTATTTCAATTTCTATGATTTTTTTCAAAAAATCACAATGATTAAGACTTAAAAAATACATAAAATTGCAATGTATAAACAATTTAATTCAATATAGAAAGGAGGTTGAATAATATGAGTTGGGTAATAGTTGGAATCATCGGAGCAATTGTAGGTTGGCTTGCTAGCTATGCGATGAGTGCAGACAGGAGAACCAATTTACTTTTAAACATAGTATCCGGAATAGTGGGTGCATTGTTGGGTGTCTGGTTCTTTGGCGGCGTTTTAGGTCTGATAACTGCATCGGCCGGAGTAAATTTTTGGCTCGCAATTCTTTACTCTATCGTTGGAGCGTTGATAGTGATGGGCATAGTTAGTGCCATTGCAAGAAGCGCCATGAGAAAAGAAGAAGAAGAAATAAGAGAAACCAGAATGGGCAGAAGCGTTCCTCATGAATATCGAAGAGAGGAACTTGACGAGGAAGTTTACGATGAAGAAGAGATCAGAAAAAGACGAAGAAGAAGATAGCTATATATTGGTCTAGAGCAATATATAAAATACCGTTCCGGATAATCGGGACGGTATTTTTTTACTCCAACAACAAGATTACACAACCCTTGGTTAAGTTATCAGTTAGCGATTAGTTAAATATATGGCTTTTATCTTGACAAGTCACATTTTTGTGGATTTACATTAATGACTGAATATGTTAGAATAATTCAAGTATGGCGGCTATGGTGAAGTGGTTATCACGTCAGTTTGTGGCACTGGAGTGGTGGGTTCAATTCCCGCTAGCCGCCCCATTATAAGGATGCGCCCTTAGCTCAGTGGATAAAGCGCCACGCTTCGGACGTGGAGATCGGGGGTTCGAATCCCTCAGGGCGTACCAAAGTTGACAACCGGTTTTCTTAAGTGCATTATTGCAGTGTAGAATTGACTAATCTTGGTGTTTAAATAGGCTATTCCGTTCCAACGCAGTCCAGCCGGGAATATTGAACACAAAAGGACACGCTTCTGCTCCAATCTCGATTCTGTATATGTTTGCGTAACATTTTCGAGCTTTACTTGTACAAAATTAGTGATGGCTTCCAAATTATATTTTTGGATTAGGTCATCATTTTTTGTAACCTGAATCATTTTGATCTTCCCTTCAACTATCTTATTTTGTTCCTTGAAGATCTCATCCGAATAAACGCCGGACATATTTTTCTCTAATAACACTTGCCGAAATTCATACAGCTTCTTAAGCTCCTTGTCGGCCTGATCTCGTCTTTTTTGCAAAGATGATGCTCTTTCAAAGTACTTTTGACGAAGCCACGCATTGAATAATGTGACGGCCTCATTCGTAAGTTTTATTTTGTCCAACTCTTCAATTGTTGCCGCTTCGAGTTTTGCAACTGGTGTATTTGAGTGCTCGCAATGATTGGGGCAAAAGTAATATGCATACCTTTTGAGTTTGCCTTTGCACCACCCACCTGTTAATGAAGTGCCGCAGACCTGGCATTTAACCATCCTTCTGAGAGGAAAATCTGGATTATCCAAATTCCTTCTTGCTAGAGGTGCGGCGATATTGGTATTTCTGGGATCATACGCAATATAGGGTTCTGAGCTAAAATGAGATATGATAAGATTTGCTAAAAAATTAACAACTCTTACCACATGGAAATCCAACAAAAAGTACTGGAGCTCATTTTGCCCAAAGGCGTGCTCGACTGGTTTGT
>JBBQQK010000020.1:0-14570 GCA_038216025.1 Patescibacteria group bacterium | reverse complement strand
CCGTCGCCTCAATCGTTTCACGATGAAAAAGAAGCCAGCGATAAATAAGATATCTTTTTCCAGTATTTTCCCTAGCGGCCAGCCATTACCATATGGCCCCCTAATATTAAGAAAGTCTCCAGGCAGCATTTTGATCAATTGGCCGGAAAGATTGCCGCAACTGCGTATACATAATTCAAAAGTTGATTTGTTTTCGTTATCTGAGCAGATAGCATAAGTGCCTTCGCCATAATGGTCTAAAGAAATTTGAACAAATTGACCGGGAAGAAACTTAGCTTTGCCTTCCAACTCAAATAGAAACATATCGGGCATCATCTCGGTTTTATTAATCACCTTATATCGAGTATAATCAAATTCATTTTTCATTATTATTAACTTGCTGTTTTAATAGGTTTTTTAGTATGCCTTTAACATTTAGATTGGCAGGACAAGCGCGGATGCATCGGCCACAACCAACACAAAGGAACTGATTGTTTTTTTCGTAAGCTCTTACAAATTTGTGGTGATACCAATTGTAAAGCCTATCGACGTTTTCTGGCCTTAAATCATAGCGGTTCTGAATTTCCGAAAAGCGCTTTGAAAAACAAGTGTCCCAATCCAAACACAATTTGCATCCCCCATCGGCAGTATTTTTGAAATCTTGCCTTGTGCAATAACAGAGCGGGCACACGGTTGAGCAAGCGCCACAACCAAAACAATTGTCAGAGATTGATTGCCAAAATTCTTCTTTATCTTTTCGGTTGCTAACAAGTGCGCTTAAATCTTTTTCCTTGAAATCTAATTCATTTTCTGGCCCGATAGGATTTAGTATTGGCTTTTTATCTGATTTCAAGCCAGCTTCCTTTGCTAATTTTTTAGCAAGAGCAGAAAAGGCAAAAAGGGAATATTCGGATTTTTCTTTTTGAATATACGCGTCTGTGCCAGAATTTATCTTGTTTGATCCCATTGAGGAGCAAAAGCATTCGTCGTCAGAAAGACATTGTTCCGCTACAACAAATACATTTTTTCTAGGGGGCAAAAGAGTATAATTTTCAAGTTCTTTGTATAATTTTTCTATAGCCCAAGTATCACAGTTGTTGAGCCCTATGAGGGCTATCTTTCGGTCAATATTTTCAGTAGGAATGCGGTGATTCGGAAAAATAATTTTTTTGAAGGGGATAGTGGTTTTACGCTTTAATCCCAAATAAAGATCGGAGATATTTTCAAGTTTGTCAAAAATAATTAGGCCTCCCCTCTCTTGATGGCCGTATATTTCGTACTTTTCCTGAATCAGTTTTAGGAAAAGTGATAATTGATGGATGTTTATAAAAGCTTCCATTGTCCTCCATATTCATTTTATAGTTTTGTTGATTTCTAAGCAAATGTCTCTTACAATTAAAATACATATTTTTGTGAAAGGAATACTGTGGCGCTTACAAAAGAAGATCTAAAATCGATAAAAGAGATAGTTGACGACTCTGTCGTTTCTTTAAGACAAGAGCTTGTGAAAACCGAGGCTAGATTGGAGAACAAACTCGCAACAACGGAAGCTCGGCTCGAAAGTAAGATTGAGTGGGCCGAAGATAAGTTAAATAGTCACATTGATGAAGTTGAGACTAATCTGACAAACAAAATTGATGAAGCTGACATGCGTTTGAGCCGCGAGATTGTCGATCTTACAGAAATAAACAGGGCTGTGATAGAACGTGGCGATAAGCATGAAAAGCAGCTAGTAGTGTTAAAGCGTAAAACAGGCATCATTTAATTTTTTAGGCAATATCTTTGATTACCTCAATTGGTTTGGGGTATAATTTAAATTGAGGTTACTATGAGTAGATTCCCGTCTTCACGGGAATGACGTGGCAAAGGGGAGTGGAGGAGAAGATGAGGAGTAACAGAGAAACTAGCGAAGTATTATAATAGTAAAATACACTATAATACGTTGCACTGGATTCTTCGTCCTAAAATCGTCCTCAGAATGACCACGATATATTAAAAAATAATTGCTTTAAAACTTTATAACTATTTTAGGAGGGGTTTATGAAAAAGCTGTTAGAAGCAGAAGTAGAGAACAAACGAGTTTTTGTGCGGGTTGATTTCAATGTGCCGATCAAAGATGGAAAAATAACCGACGATAACCGTATTATTCAAGCTTTGCCCACTATTAAATATCTTTTGGAAAATAATGCCAAGATAATTTTAGGAACTCATCTTGGAAAGCCCAAAGGAGAAAAGAGCGCCGAGACCTCAACTTGGCCTTGTGCTGACCGACTATCACAATTATTGGGCCAAGAAATAAAATATGTTGATGCCATTGTAAGCGATGAAGTCAAAGAGGTGTCATACAATCTTCAGCCCAGAGAAATTCTAATGATAGGCAATCTTCGATGGGACCCTCGAGAAGAAGCCGACGACGAGGGATTCGGGCAAGAACTAGCATCGTTGGCCGAGGTATATGTGAACGACGCATTTGCCGTATCTCACCGGGCCAATGCTTCTGTGTCTTCTATCACTAAATTTCTCCCAGGTTATGGTGGATTTTTGATCGAAAAAGAAATTGAAAATCTTTCACAACTACTAGAAAATCCTCCTTATCCTTTCGTGTTAGTAATAGGCGGGGTTAAAATTGCAGACAAGGCAGGAATGATTGACAAATTAGCACCAATTGCAGACAAGGTCATAGTGGGCGGAGGAGTGGCTAACACATTTTGGAAAGCAATCGGAAAAGATATCGGACAATCAGTTTACGACGAAGAGATGGTGGACGCTTGTTCGCAAATGCTTGACAAATACCAAGGAAAGATTGTATTGCCATCTGACGCTGAAAATGAATGGTCAGAACAGGGCTTTGCAATCAAAGATTTGGGACCCAATACTAGACACGATTATTACGAAATAGTTAAAAATGCGGCGATTGTGCTTTGGAATGGAAATATGGGTTATACCGAGGATGAGAAATTTCAACAAGGTTCAATGACGGTAGCATATGCCATGAGGGATGGTTCTGCTCATTCATTCTTAGCGGGAGGAGATACAGCCGGTTTTGTCATAAATGCCGGACTGGGCGACGCGATGACCTTTATTTCAACAGGAGGAGGCGCTGCTTTAGAGTTCTTGGCAGGCTTGGAACTACCCGGAATAAAAGCGATTAGCTAAATATTAAGCTGGGGCAAATATGAGAAGTGTCAGAGATGTTGATGTTCATAAAAAAATTGTATTTTTGCGATGCGATTTTAATGTTCCCTTGAAAGAGGGACAGATTACAGAAGATCACCGTATCAGATCTGCAATACCCACAATCAAATATTTGTTGGAAAAAAAAGCCAAAATTATTATCGGAACTCATATCGGTCGTCCAAAAATGCCTCAGTACGAAGCCGGTCTTTCTACTGTTGTTGTGGCTAAGCGGCTCTCTCAAATATTAAATAAGAAAATACATATAACTGATTATGTAATTGGTCCGGAGGTTGAAAAGCAAGTCGATAAATTAAAACCTGGGGAAATTTTGATGCTTGGCAACCTGCGTTTTCATAGAGGAGAGGAACTCAATGACAGCGGTTTTGCTCAAGAGCTGGCGTCTATGGCAGATATTTATATAAATGATGCTTTTGCCGTTTGCCATCGAGAAAACGCATCTGATGACGCTATCACAAGGTATTGCCCTAGCTATTCCGGCTTTCTTCTCGAGTCAGAGATGACAACGCTCAGTTTTTTGCTGGATCAACCTGAGCAGCCGTTTGTCCTGGTGGTAGGCGGCATCAAAGTTGAAGATAAGGTGGGTTTTTTAAAAAATCTCGAAAGTAAAGTCGAGAAAGTACTCCTAGGCGGAGTAGTTGCTAATACTTTCTTGGTTGCCAAGGGGGAACAAATCGGTCAATCTCTTTATGACAAAGAAATGGTCGGAAAGTGCAAAGATTTATTGATGGAATTCGGTGATAAAATAATGCTGCCAATTGATTTTATTAAAGAGGAGTCGGATTCAGGCTACAAAATTATGGATATTGGGCCCAAATCAATTGACCTATTTTATAACGAAATAACTAATTGTGCTAGTGTTTTTTGGAACGGCAACATGGGTTATACTGAAGACAAGCGTTATGAAGCTGGAACCAGAGCGGTTGCAGCCGCACTGCAAGATTGCCAGGGGAATACGGTTATAGCCGGCGGAGACACGGCAAATTTCGTGATAAGTCGAGAGTATGCTGGCGGTATTTCATTTATCTCTACTGGCGGTAGAGCAGCGATGGAGTATTTAGCGGGTGTTAAATTGCCCGGCATAGTGGCTTTAGATAAAGCAGCAGACTAATATATTGAATAATAGATAATTCTGAAAGGACAGAGATGTTCATAAGTGTAGCTGATGAATTGAAGAATGCGCGGACGGGTGGATACGCCTTGGGCGCTTTTAATACCAATAACCTTGAGGCCACAAAAGCAATTTGTGCCGCTGCAAGAGAATCTAATCACCCCATTATAATTCAGACTACTCCCGGAGCTATAAAATATGCGGGACTCAAGCAAATATTTCAGATTGTAAAAACTGAAATTGAAGAATTAGGCATTAAAGCGGCAATTCATATCGATCATGCAAAAGATTTTGAAATAATCAAAGATTGCATTGATATGGGTTACAGATCTGTTATGTTTGACGGCTCGAAACTTTCTTTCGAAGAGAATGTGGCGATCACGAAGAAGGTGGTTGAATATGGCCATCCTAAAAATGTTGCGATTGAAGCAGAAATAGGAGTAATTGGGACGGAAGAGGGTGGCGTTGATACTGGATTGGGCGCTCTAAGTGATCCAGAGCAAACTTTAAAATTTATTCAATTAACCGGCATCGACTCAGTTGCTGTATCAATAGGGAACGAACATGGGGCACCAAATGGAGAACACATTGATGTTGAATTACTAAGAGAGATTGCGCGAATAATTCCGATTCCGCTTGTTTTGCATGGCGCTTCCGGTCTGTCTGATGAAGAAGTTAAAATTGCGATTGGTTTAGGTGTATCTAAAATCAATATTGATACCAATATAAGAAAAGCGTTTATCTCTGGCATGCGTGACATTCCAGAAGAGGCTAAAGATTACAGAGATATTTTAAACAAATCGATGAGCAATATTGAAGAGGTTGTAAAAGGTAAAATAAATTTATTTAGAAACGGCAAATAGTTTATTTTGCGAGCTAGCAGCCTATAACTTATTACTTATCAATTGCTGCTTAATTCTTAATTTCAATTGATGAATATATGCATGATATCATAACAATCGGTGATGCCTTTGAAGATGTTTTTATAGAATCGAAAGAGATAGAAGTTTCCCGAGACGAAGACTATCTTTCGGGGAAAAGTGTTTCATTTGAATTGGGAGAAAAAATACCTCTCAAAAGCGTTGAATATGAAATTGGTGGTTCGGCTTGCAATGCGGCAGTTGGCTTTTCTAGGCTTGGGCTTGAGACATCGCTGATAACTGCTTTAGGTGAAGATAGCCCGGCGGAACGTATTAAAGAGTGCTTATATAAAGAAGGCGTAGATCAGGCTAATCTCAAGACAATAAAATCTATTAGATCAAATTTCTCTGTAGTTTTCAGAGTAGGTGAGGCCAGAACAATCTTTGTTTATCGTAGTCTTGATGACTTTTCGTCCATCAGAGTTAAGAAGCAAATAAATTCCAGATGGTTTTTTCTTTGCCCAATTGGTGAAAATGCGGAGAATCTCGAGAGGGACCTGATAGAAAAGGCAGAAAAACAAGATGCAAAAATTATTTGGAATCCCGGTAGAGTGCAGATCAAACAAGGCGCTAGCAAATTAAGGAATCTTCTCAAATGGACATCGGTGCTTTTTTTGAATAAAGAAGAGGCCATTCGTTTTTTGAATTACCCTGTCCGGCCGGTTGATGATGAAATACTGAAAAAGCTCCATGTTCTTGGTCCAAAGATCGTGGTAATGACAAACGGAAAAGAAGGCGCTAAAGCGTATGATGGTCAGAATTATTACAGAATAAAATCTCTTGCTGATATTAAAAAAGTGGATGCAACAGGAGCGGGAGATAGCTTTTCAATAGGTTTTTCGGGAAAACTAATGAGTGCTGGCTGGAATGGCGAAATAAATTCTGATTTGATAAGCGAGGCATTGAAATGGGGTATTTCCAATGCCAATTCCGTACTTGGTTTTGTCGGAGCACAAAAAGGCTTGCTGTCACATTCGGCAATAGTGAAAGAGGCCAATAGCCGCAGATTTGAACTGACTATAAGATAGCGCGATATAATTGAAGGCGATGGCATGTACAATAAATGATTTGTTGGGTGACAATACTATTGTTAGCCCTTACCTTTTAAATTTCAATTTTTTCTGATAGGATAGTTATTGTTTAAATAATGAATGGAAAGAATTTCAAGATGGATATCAAAGTAGAAAAAAGCAAGACAGTAGCAAAATTAAAAATATCTGTTGAGCCAAAAGAATTGGTTGAATTTTTTAATGATGCGTACAATAAATTGGCCCCCGGTATTAAAATCGATGGTTTCAGGCCAGGGAAAGCGCCTCGCACTATAACAGAAGCAGCGATTGGCCATTCAAGATTGCTTTCTGAGGCAATTGATCTTGCTATCAATTCCAGCTATTTTAAAACTGTTGTTGAACATAAATTGAACGTGGTATCGGCGCCGAAGATTGTAATAAACAAGTATCCAAATTTCGGTTTAACTGCAGAGGAAATTGGAGCGGCATTGGAATACGAGGCGGAAGTTGAATTTATCGCTGAAGTAAAATTAAAAGATTATTCAAATATACAAGTTGAGCAAAGCGAACCACAAAAGGCAACCGAAGAAGATGTTGAGAAGGTTTTGAATCATTTCAAAAAACAAGCAGCTACATTCATCGACAAAGAAGGCGCCGCTGAAAAGGGCGATCATGCTGAAATCAATTTTGAAGGAATGCTGAAAAAGGTCCGGATTGACGCAATGTGTTCAAAAAATCACCCGATTATTATCGGTGAAAATACACTTATTCCTGGTTTTGAGGACCACATTGTCGGAATGAAAGTAGGGGAGAAGAAGGAATTTAAGATCAAATTTCCAAAAGATTATCACGGTAAAGAGTATGCCGATAAAGAAGCTGAGTTTAAAATTGAGCTTATAGCATTGAAAACAATTCAATATCCAGAAGTCGATGATATTTTTGCTGAAAAATTTGGCCATAAAAACCCACAAGAGTTGAAAGCCGCAATTAAAAAAAATCTCGAAGAAGAGTATAAATATGAATTTAAGCATCAAATAGAAACAAAAGTTCTCGATAAGGCCTTACCGCTTCTGGAAGCGGAAATACCACAGGCTTTGATAGAAAAAGAAACTGCCAGAATGCTCTCGGAGTATGCCGGACA
The DNA here is from genome assembly GCA_038216025.1 of Patescibacteria group bacterium. Classification (GTDB taxonomy): domain Bacteria; phylum Patescibacteriota; class UBA1384; order XYA2-FULL-43-10; family 1-14-0-10-43-13; genus JBBQQK01. The sequence continues at coordinate 7,214 of JBBQQK010000020.1, read as the reverse complement.
GTTGCAGAAACAGGGACTTGATTTCGAGCGTTATATTTCTAGTATGAAGAAAACTTCAGAGGAGTTGAAAAAAGACATGACTCCTCAAGCAGAAAAGAACATTAAGGTTGGTCTTTTGCTCGGAAAGATTATCGAGGAACTCAAACTTGATCCTAATAAACAAGAAAATGCCCAAAAGGCGTTAGATCATCTTATCAAGATAGCAACGAAGAAATAACCATTTATCCGATTATTTTGAAGCAGTGTACTATTAAAAATGCAGCAGATGTGGCGTATGCGGTCCGGTATGATCCACCAAAATCCTTTTATATATCTGCAAATTACGACTTATAGCGGAGGGCTTGTGAAAATATTTGATAGTTTAAAATATGAAGACTTTAAGAAGATCTGGTTATCCCAAGTCTTCTCTCAGATTGCTTTAAATGTTTTAACTTTCGCCTTGGTTCTTCATATATATGAATTGACCAATAAAACTACCTCTATTTCTCTGGTGATGATTGCCTCTGCTCTACCTGTTGCCTTGTTGGGTCCCTTTTCCGGAGTCTTGGCCGACAAGGTTGATTATCGCAAAATTCTCTTATTTGCCAATTTATTAAGGGTATTTACTTGTATCCTTCTGATTTTTTCGATTAATAATGTTCTGGGTATTCTTGAAATTATTTTCATTATTTCTGCTTTATCTCAGATTTTTACACCGGCTGAATCATCTTCGATCCCAATTTTAGTACCACGGGAAAAGATAATTTCTGCCAATTCCCTCGTCTTGACGACGACATATGCTACTTTGCTTCTCGGATATTCAGTCTCGGGACCGCTTTTGAAATTAATCGGTCCAATTTGGCTTTTTTTAATATGCGCCTTGCTATATTTAGCTGCTACTTGGAAAACATGGCAGACAAGCAATTTTGACAAGAAAGTGACGAAAACTTTTAATCTTATCAATATGGCCAAGGGAATAACTCATGTTTGGGGTGAAGTGAAAGAGGGAGCGAATTATTTAAAGAATGCCAAAAATATCTTAGAGCCAATTATAAAATTAACTATTGGATGGACAGTGCTGGGTGTTTTTATTACGTTGCTTCCTGCTTACGGTAAGTCGGTCTTGGGCATTAATCCGGAATATATTGGTCCGGCTATCATCGGACCAGCTGGATTGGGCCTTGTGCTGTCCGCCGGCTTGTTCTCCAGGAAGAAAAAATTCAATGGGGATTCAATTATGCAAAAAGGGTTCGTCGTCACGTCAGCCGCACTTTTGCTGTTTTCCTTATATAGGTTTTATTCTTTTCTCCCCTTTTCAATCGGGGCTCTGCTCGTAGTTGTCGTGATAATGGGTTATGGCTCAGGTATGATCCAAATTGCGGGACAGACATTGTTGCATTTAAATACAGATGAAGATAAAAGAGGTCGAGTCTTTGCTTTTTCATCGATGCAACTTCGTTTAGCCACCACATTGCCGTCATTATTTGTCGGGGTAATCGCCGACTGGACCTCTCCGTTTCTAACGATGTTCGCTATTGCACTGTTGTCAATGCTGTATACATTGTTCGCCTTTTATTATAGGAGCGAACCGAAAAGAACGCTTGAAGCAACTTCTTAATAATTAACACTGGATTTATTGTTTTTTTATGCTATAATTTTACATTAGCCAAAATAAGGAGTCTTTAATGACATATTTAATTCCAACAGTGATTGAAAAGACCGCCCAAGGCGAACGTGCCTATGATATTTATTCTCGATTACTTAAAGATCGTATTATTTTTTTAGGAGGGCCAATCAACGATGATGTCGCTAGCATCGTTATTGCTCAGCTTCTGTTTTTGGATTCGGAAGATAACAAAAAGGACATTCATCTTTATATAAATTCTCCAGGCGGAGAAGTCTATTCCGGCATGGCGATATACGACACGATGAATCATATTAAGTCGCCTGTCTCGACTATCTGTGTTGGCTTAGCTGCCAGCATGGCCGCCTTTCTTTTGGCTGGCGGAGAAAAAGAAAAAAGATTTGCCCTTCCTAACTCCAGAATATTGATTCACCAGCCTCTCGGTGGTACTCAAGGCCAAGCGGCCGATATCAAGATTCAAGCCGAAGAAATACTTAAAATCAGAGATGAAATGAATCATATATTATCAAAAAATACGGGACAACCATTGGAAATAATCGAGCGTGATACTGATCGTGATTATTATATGAGGTCCAAAGAAGCTAAAAGTTATGGCATTATAGATAAAGTTCTCTAGATTATACTAATTTTTCATGCAATAGTTTTCTGTGGTATAATTTAGAAAATGAATTTAAGGAGGGTGTATGAAAAAGGGATTTACTATAATTGAGTTATTGATTGTGATAGCTATCATTGCTATCTTAGCGACCATGGTTATAATAAACGTCTCAGGAGCAAGGGCTAGGGCCAACTACACGAAGGTGTTGGCGGATATGAAGGAAATCTCCAATGCGACCAAAGTATATGCTATTAGTCACAACGGAGTATATCCTGTTGAAGTTAATAGCGGATTACCTACTGAATTCCAAACTGAAGGTTTGATCAATACTTGGCCGACTCCTCCAACCTCAGACTTTGTCTACAAATACATCAATAATACGACAAGCGGTGCCGTGGGAGTGTATTATCAAGCTACTAGCCGAGCGCCTTTGTACTATCATGATATAAAAAATTTCGCTGATTATGCCATCAAGGCTACTTTCGATCCAAAACCTTTGGATATTACCACTTTGAGTGTTAAAAAAATAACCGGCAAAGAAGATGTTCCTACACCAACGACGCCATAATACTATTAAACTTTAGAGAGTTGTCATGAAAATTCAGGAAATATTTGATATCGCAATCCAGAAGGGGATAGAAAACGATCCACGAGGGGCAACAAAAGTTAAAAAAAATCTGGACAAGAGGAAAAAAGAATATGATGAGCTGTCCAAGAAGAAAAAAGCAGAATATGACACCGATAAACTGACAAATCCTTATTCTGATACAGCAATTCACTTTGGAGATCCAAAAACTGAGGTGAAAAGAGTGCTTGTCGGGATCGATGTTGACTCTGCTGAAGTTCTTTTGGCCAACGAATTATCGAAAAACGGCAAGAAAATCGATCTGATAATCGGACATCATCCGATGGGTAAAGCTTTGGCCAGTCTTCATGATGTCATGGATATTCAAATTGAAGTTTTGACTCAAAAAGGCATCCCTGACAATATTGCGGAAAAAATTATGGAAGAGCGGATCAGTCAAGTAATGCGCGGAGTATCTCCGATCAATCATTATCAAGCAATAGACGCAGCAAAGCTTTTAGATATACCGGTGATGAATATTCACACTCCGGCTGACAATAGCGTCTGGAACTTTGTGGAAAATTATTTGAGTCAGGAGAAGCCAGAACGTATTGGTGATATTGTTGATCGTTTAAAAGAAATTCCCGAATACAAGAAAGCAACTGAGTTGAATGCAGGCCCGGTCATATTTTCCGGGAGTGAGAAATCTCGTCCAGGCAAGATGATCGTAGGCATGACGGGGGGAACTTCCGGTTCAGAAAAAATTTACGAAAGAATGGCTCATTACGGGATAGGTACTATAATCGATATGCATGTTTCTGAGAAATCAAGAGAAGAAGCAAGCAAACATTTCCTTAATATTGTGATTGCTGGGCATATCGCTTCAGACTCACTGGGGATGAACTTGTTTCTGGATGAATTGGAGAAAAAGGGTGTTGAAATAGTGCCTTGTTCCGGTCTTTTGCGCTTCTCAAGAAATTAGTTGTTTTTTGTCGCTTAGATTGTTGACAAAGTCAATATTTTTATGTAATATCGAGATACAGATTAAAAATGAGCGCAAAAGAAAAGGGGAAATTTTTTATCTGTGTTTAAAATCGTTCTTTTACAACTAAATAGTGATAAGTACGCCACTTGTTTCGCAACGCTAGAAATAGTGCTGTGGAACTTCAATTCTTTGAGAATTTTTTATACACTCATAAAACAAAATTGAGCAATTATCAATTTTCTCTTGACCCACATTAGAATTTATTCTGATGTGTCTACATGGAGAGTTTGATCCTGGCTCAGGGTTAACGTTGGCAGCGTGCCTAACACATGCAAGTCGAGCGGTCCGTAAGGACAGCGGCAGACGAGAGAGTACAAACAAGGAACTTGCCCCGAACTCAAGGATAGCCCACCGAAAGGTGGGGTAATCCTGGATAGTCCCGAAAGGGTAAAGCTTCGGCGGTTCGGGAGAGGCCTTGTTCCTATCAGCTTGTTGGTGAGGTAAAAGCTCACCAAGGCAATGACGGGTAGCTGGCCTGAGAGGGTGACCAGCCTCGATGGGACTGAGACACGGCCCATACTCCTACGGGAGGCAGCAGTGGGGAATTATGCACAATGGGCGAAAGCCTGATGCTGCAACGCTGCGTGAAGGATGAAGGTTTTCGGATCGTAAACTTCTTTTATCTGGGAATAATCATGAAGGTACCAGATGAATAAGCACCGGCTAACTACGTGCCAGCAGCCGCGGTAATACGTAGGGTGCGAACGTTACCCGGATTTATTGGGCGTAAAGAGTTCGTAGGTGGTTTTGTAAGTTGGATATTAAAGACCCTGGCTCAACCAGGGGAAAGTATCCAAAACTGCATAACTTGAGGCATGCAGGGGAAGATGGAACTTACGGTGTAGCAGTGAAATGCGTAGATATCGTAAGGAACGCCAATGGTGAAGACAGTCTTCTGGGCATAGCCTGACACTGAGGAACGAAAGCGTGGGGAGCGAACGGGATTAGATACCCCGGTAGTCCACGCCGTAAACGATGCATACTAGGATTTCGGAGAATCGACCCTCTGGGATTCGAAGCTAACGCGTTAAGTATGCCGCCTGGGTAGTACGGCCGCAAGGCTAAAACTCAAAGGAATTGACGGGGACCCGCACAAGCGGTGGAACACGTGGTTTAATTCGATAACAAGCGAAGAACCTTACCTGGGCTTGACATCTCTGGAATCCTCGAGAAACCGAGGAGTGCCTTCGGGAGCCAGATGACAGGTGCTGCACGGTCGTCGTCAGCTCGTGCTGTGAAGTGTCCCGTTAAGTCGGTTAACGAGCGCAACCCTTGTCGTATGTTGAATTTCTCATACGAGACTGCCGGTGTTAAATCGGAGGAAGGTGGGGATGACGTCAGATCAGCGTGGCCCTTACGTCCAGGGCGACACACATGTTACAATGGGTAGCAACAAAGGGCAGCCAAACCGCAAGGTGGAGCTAATCCCATCAAACCTACCCCCAGTTCGGATTGAGGGCTGCAACTCGCCCTCATGAAGTCGGAATCGCTAGTAACCGTGGGTCAGCCATACCACGGTGAATACGTTCTCGGGTCTTGTACACACCGCCCGTCAAGTCAGGAAAGCCGGTAGCACCCGAAGGGCCCAACAGGGCACCACGGTGAGATCGGTGATCAGGACTAAGTCGTAACAAGGTATCCGTACCGGAAGGTGCGGATGGATCACCTCCTTTCTAAAAGGACAATTTCCTCTGTTAATTCAGAGTGAAATATGGTCGATCATTAAATCCGTTCTTCGGAAATAATGATTCCGTGCGTGCTTATCACTAGTTAGTTGCAAAAGAACTATACTGATGTACAGATTTCCACATGATTTACAGATTGTACAGATAGAAAAACCGCCTTATGGCGGTTTTTTTGTATGTGATTTGCCACTGAATTGACAATAAACTGCTTTGTCATTTCGATCCATCCAGAACCCGCCGTTGGGCGGTATGAATGGAGGCGAGAAATCCTATCGCATGCAAGACTATGATATTTATTAATTTCTTCCCTTAGGAACCTTTATTAACATTCTCAATCAATTCCTTTAAAGTCCTTTTATATTTTCTTCTATCGATATATAATAGAGATATAACTAAGGAGGGAAATGCGTAAATCTAAAGGTTTCACCATAATAGAATTACTGGTCGTGGTAGCCATCATCGCCATTTTGGCGACTATTGGTTTTGTTTCTTACGAGAAGGTTCAAAGTAGGTCAAGGGATGCGGAGCGTATATCGAATTTTGACTCGGTAAAAACAGCTCTAGGATTATATTACGAGGACTACAATCACTACCCTGTAACTTCAAATTCGGAATTAAATGAAGCTGCCTATAGATCTGAGTGCAAGGCTTGGGGCGCAAAGTTTGCTGATGAGGTAATTCCCGGATTGGTGCCTGAGTATTTACCCAGCCTGCCACGTGATCCTCTCATGACTTCTGAAATTGACCAGACAGACTATGCAACTTCTTTGGATGAAGACTTGTATTGTTATATTTACTTGTCTAACGGTTCTGATTATGCTTTTATTCTTCACTACGCCAATACGTATAGTGCTACTCATGGTCCCTCGGAAATAGACTGGTTGTCAAAACCAGAGTTAGTTGATAAGGGGCGTGCGTGTGCTAATCACAACTCTGGAAATTTTGATGCCTGTCATAATAATTCTTTAGAAATACTTCCAGAAAATAACAGTGTTTGTCAGGATGATTGGACGATGCCGACTAACAATGCAGGGATTCATGCATGGAAAATACATACTCCTAATGCGCTCTGCTGGTAAAAGATGGTTTAAGGGAATTCTTTGAGACTCCACCACCTTATTACTCCTAAAACTTTTATGATGTCGATATTTTGGATATTCAGACTGATAATGGGCCGGAGTTTTTGCAGAGTTTTAGGAGGCACTGAAATAGCTGATTATTCTTCATTGGTTTTCGCGTTCAAGAACGTCCAAGGGATATTTTTTGGTTGAAAGATTCAACAACTGCAACTTTACAACGGTTGTCAGCGCATTAACAGAGCAGCTAGAAGAATACAATTTTGAAAGACCATACCAAAGCCTTGACTACCAAACATCGATTGAGTACCTTGAAGTTACACTAGGAAAACAACAAAAGTTGTTACCGACGTACTCTGCCAGTACAGTAGCCACGATGCTTATCTTACAGCTAAGCATTTTAGTATCGCTCCTAAGACCTTTTACAAATGGTTTAATAGATTTGATAATGGCAAAGTAAAGAAGCTTGAAGACGGAAGCTTATACTGGTACCAATAATCTAGACAGGTGTATTAGATAGAAAATGGTGGTAATATCTGGGCTAGAAAGGTTACCAAAATGAAAAAACAGTTTACCCCAAAAGAAAAAGCTGAAATTACTCTTGCCTCATTAAGAGAGCAG
>JBBQQK010000019.1:0-15290 GCA_038216025.1 Patescibacteria group bacterium | reverse complement strand
ACGCTTCACCATTTGCGAAAGCTCAAGCCTTTCGTCTTCTTTTAAGTTGATTGATTGAATATTCGCCATAATTTTGCCCTCCTATGACTATTATACAATCAATTAGATATTACATCAAGACTAAGGTCGTGTGATACTAGTGCGAACGGCAAAAGAAGCGGGCGCCTGCGAAGTCCATGCTCGCATTTCATCACCGCAATACCGTTTCCCCTGTTTTTTTGGAATCGATACCCCTGAAAAAGATAAACTGATCGCCTCTCGGATGAATGATGAAGAAATAGCCGAGCATGTGAGCGCCGACAGTGTAAAGTATCTCTCGATTGAAGGATTAATAAAAGCAATCGGCATACCGAAAAATTGTTTTTGCTGCGCCTGCTTTGACGGCAAATATCCCATTCCGGTCAAAGAAGCCGAGGGTGGAAAATTCGCATTAGAATAGCCTCTTGGAATATCGACAGAATAATATATAACCACCGACTGATTTTGATACCCACATATTGAAATATTTTGTAGGTCAATTAATCTATCGTATTACCTTCTAGCTGCCAGAATGACTAAAAATATTCCGGCCGAGTTGAGAAGAAAAGTAACCAAAATAAACTGCCAATTTTTAATTTTAGACATTCCCAACATAGTGATACCGGCTTCGTCAGGCAAAGGGGAGGCAATTATAAAAGCGCCTATCAAAGGCATCAGCCAGATAAAGTAGGGGGTATGAAAGATTTTTTTAACAAAGGATCCGCCCAATTTGTTGAAAATGGGACCAATCTCTTCAAAAACCCTGTTACGCAAAAAAGCGAAATATAATATAATCACCCGCGACAGCCCCAACTCCTGCCAGAAGCGCTACCATAATCGAGTCATGCGATAATGCCAAATCAAAAAGAATAACTGTGGCGGGCACAACCGTAAAAATAGATACAAAGAATACACCGGTGATCAGAGCACCCAAATATCCAAGATCACCGACACTATTAATGGAATTCTGGATCGCATCTGAACTGGCGAAATAAAAAAACAAAGACAAGCTCACAATAAGAAACAATGTGTTCTCATAAGGCCAGTTTCGCCAATGTTTTTGCAACTCATTTTCCATATTTATAACCCTATATTACCACAAATTAATTGCTCGCACCCAAAGATTCAATAAGAAATTGGTGATTTATCCCATTATCCGGCAATCGCTTTATGTTAGGATTGGATTGAGTATCACTTAGTGGGAAAAATATGACCAAGGAAAAGAGTCACAAAAAAAGATTTGCAATAAACAATCTAATATTCGTCTTCATGGCACTATTACCGATAACAACCGTTGCTTTATCGCATTGGGTTTTTAGTTTGGCAAGAGAGACTCGAAGCCAAGAACCGGTCATTGTCCAAATGGAGGAAAAGTCCGAATTTATCGATCCGGTTATTTTTGGCCACTCGGTTCAAAACAAGGAAATACAAGGATATGTGGTAGGAGATGGATCAAAAACCATTCTCCTTTTCGGCTGCATGCACGGCAACGAAATGGGTTCAAATGATCTGCTTGAACGCCTAGTCCTTGAAATTAAAAATAAGCCTGATTTATTGTCAGACCAAATAAAACTGGTCATTATTCCAATTCTTAACCCTGACGGCTATTATGATCGAGTAGATAAGCTAAACGGAAATAGCGTGAATCTTAATTTAAATTTTAATACAACCGAGTGGTTGCATTACGGACCAGATCGTGGAGATTGGGCCGGACTGCAGCCATTTTCAGAACCAGAAAGCCAACTGCTAAAGAAAGTTGTAGAAGAATATAGCCCTGAAATGATGATTTCATATCACTCTAGTGGCGCTGTCTCGGTACCAGAGGGAAATGAATCATCGAAAAGATTGGCGAAGTGGTACGCGGAAAAATCAGGCTACACCTATGATGACAGTATGGATTATGCCGGCACTGCTACTCGATGGTTTGCGGAAGAATACGGTAAAACCGCAATTACAATAGAACTGACGGATTATTACTTGAGTGATTGGGAGATAAATAAACAATCGCTTTTAGAACTAACACAAAACAATTATCCTTTGTAAGAAATGATATTTTTTCTTCAGGATCCAGCAATTAATAAACTGACTGGGCTATGTAAAAGTGAAATAAAAAACGATCCTTTTCCAGTCATACCAGTCGCCTATTTGATCCATTTATTGGATTTACAAGGCAAGCAAATCAACGGCTCCAAGTATCCGAAAAGCATCCCAATTTCATCATCAATAAAGGAGGGGCCACTTCTCTGGATGTTGAACAGTTAATAGCCTTGGTCAAAGAAAAGCTTAAACTAAAATTCGATGTTGATGCTGAAACTGAAATTATCCAATTATCGGACAAAATTGCAAAAACAGTTTAGAGATTATATAATATAAAGAGAATTTAAAAAGGATGGGGCAGTGGAGAATCTCTCTTTTGATTTTAATTATTCCGGAGTCAGCCGTGAAGATATTTTGATATATCAAGAAAAAGTAAATCAAATTCACGACCGATTAGAAACTCCGAATGAAGAGGACTCAAAATACCTAGGATGGCTCACCTCGCCTAATGAATATTTAGGCTGGGTTGAGTTTTTCAATAGAGTAGCAGAAAATATCCGCCAAACATCACAAGTCCTGATTGTAATTGGGATTGGCGGGTCGTATCTTGGTGCCAGAGCGGTGATCGAAGCAATTCGCGCAAACTTTGCCAATGATAGCGCCGAGCAGAACAATTCTGTTCAAGTTTATTTTGCGGGGAACAATCTGAATTCCAACTACCTTTACGACCTAACAGAGTTAACTAAGGACAAATCCGTTTCAATAATCGTTGCCTCCAAATCCGGTTCTACGCTTGAATCTGCCGTTGCATTTCGACATTTCAGAAGTATTTTGGAGAATAAGTATGGCTCAAACGCTAGAGAAAGAATATATATTGTCACCGATAAAGAAGATGGTGTACTAAAAAATATCGCCGACAAAGAAGGATACGCCACTTTCTCAATTCCCAAAAACATTGGGGGAAGATTTTCCGTCTTAACTCCGGTAGGGCTCTTGCCCATTACGACAGCCGGAATTAATGCGACAGAATTACTTAAAGGCGCTATTGATGCAAAAGCAGAACTTTCTAGCTCCAATCTGAATACAAACATTGCCTATCAATATGCCGTTATTAGAAATATTTTCTATTCACAAGGCAAAAGCACGGAACTTTTGGCAAATTATGAGCCGAAACTTCATTTCTTTGGAGAATGGTGGAAACAATTGTTTGCCGAAAGCGAAGGAAAAAATGAAAAAGGTTTATTTCCAGTCTGTCTAGACTTTACGACAGATCTGCATTCAATGGGACAATTTATACAGGATGGTCCTAAGAATATGTTTGAAACCATCATTAGAGTTGAATCGCCTTACCGCGATATACTGATAGTCGAAGGAAACTTCGAAGATGGCTTAGAATATTTGCATGGAAAAACACTCGATTTTCTAAACCAGCAAGCCTTTCTGGGAACTTTGAAGGCACACTCCGAAGGAGGTGTTCCTAATCTGGTATTCAATCTTCCTGTTTTAAGCCCCTATTTTTTAGGCAAATTAATTTATACTTTCGAAAAAGCTTGTGCTATGAGCGCATATCTCCTCGAGGTCAATCCTTTCGACCAACCCGGGGTCGAATCATACAAAAAACAGATGTATTCATTGCTTGAAAAAGACAGCGGGCAAATATGCTAGAGCGGTCAGCAGGAATCGATATTGGCGGCACAAATATTCGAGGCGGCATAATTTCAGATGGTAACTTTGAGAAGGTTTTTGAAACTAGCACGCCTGGTAATTTTATTGACTTCAAGAAAAAGATAGACGAAGCCGTTTATCTGATCAAAGAAAAAGCCGAAGAAAATCTTCCTGTTGGATTTGCTATACCCGGACTTCTTGACCAAAAAAACAAAAAGGTAACTTTTTCGCCGAATTTGCAGTTTTTAAATGGACTGAAATTTTCCGAAATTTATCCCGAGTCGATCTTTGCAAACGATGCCGATATGGCTCTTTTTGGCGAAATTGAGAATAGAGCCGCCCTAGACAATGTCGCGCTTTTCAACATTGGTACCGGCGTTGGTTTTGCTTTTATCGTGGACGGTAAAGGCTCATGGGAAATGACAAACGCAGGCGAAGCAGGCCATTTTAAAGTTTTGCCTGGGGGCGAAAAATGCCACTGTGGTAAAAAAGGTTGCCTTGAGGCATATTTTTCCGGAACCTCTTTTGCCAGACAAGCCAAGACAATAGACAGCGAACTATCTGTCAAAGAATTATTTATGATGGCAAGAAACAAAGATGGCAAAGCTTTAAAAATTATAGTTGAAGCTAGTAGACTTTTGGGGATAGCGATTGCTAACGTAGTTAATCTCCTAGGAGTGGAAACTATTTTAATAGGCGGCAAACTCGCCTTAGATTATGATCTTTTCATAAATACTACTTTTGCCACAGCTAAGGAAAATATATTTGCTTCTGAGTACCGCAATCTAACATTTGAGAAATCAAGCTTAATAGACAAAGCGGCTATCATAGGTGCAGGCAGACTGGCCTTAAAGGCTAAAAATTTAGCTTAATTCTATCCAAAACACTTTCCATATCATTTTCCTTGTATAAAATAGGGCTAAAGAGATCGCCTAGTTTTTGTATACGCTCGAAAATAGTTCTAATATTGAACTGTTCTGGCAAAAACTTTTTATCTAATTCTTCCCATAAAAGAGGGGTTGAAACAGGGGCTCCGGGCTTTGCCCTCATAAAATCCTCCCTTTAAAGAATTTTGAGCAGTTTCAGGATTCCGATCAGTACAACGGCCCCGATAATTCCCCAAAATATTCCGGCCAACGACAACGTGCCCGCAGCCACAGCTCCGCCTAACCCTAAAACAGAACCGAATAGCCAACGCCCAAGCAGAGAGCCAATAACACCTATAATAATGTTTAGCAGTAAACCTTGCTCGGCATCGGTTCTCATAATTTTACTTGCTAACCACCCGATGATGCCACCAATGATGATTAAGATGATCCATTCCATTTTATTTCCTTTCTTTAATAATAATTATTTTCATTTTGCAAATTATTATACAAATTTTCTATGTGGTAATTGCTAAATTCGGATAATAAATAGCTACTCTTTATCTTCCTCGTATTTATCTTTCATTTTTTTCTTGTCAACGAAATGACTCCTGATAGAACTGCCCCCAAAGCCATAGAAATGCCGATAGCTTTCCATGGATGATCCTTTGCGTATTGTTCTACTGCGGTTTTTCCGGCGGACGCTTTTTCTTTAAAAGTTTCGGCTCTTTTTTTAAACCCCTCTATGCGTTCTCTGAGCTTCTTTTGACTTTCAGGCGATACGTCTTGGGCAGTAAAATTACGCAGATCTTTTAAATCTGTTTCTATTTTTTCTAATTTGTCTTTCAAATCTTTGTCCATTTTATTTCCTTTGTCTTTAAAATTAAATTATTTTGAGTTTTTGCCCTCCCTGCAGTGGAGAGGGCACGGCTTTTCAGGTTGTGTTGATTTGCAATAATTTGCGGAGCCCTATCATCTCAAGAGTGTGTTTTGGCTGACTATTTTCCGTTGCAACCACTTTTAGGGTTTTTCCTTTGGCGGACAAACCAGCCAGAAACTTAAGAATAAACTCTACCCCGTCGGCGTCCAGAAACCCCACTTTGCTTAGGTCAAGAATCATGTTGGCATCAAGCTTTGCTAAGTTCTGCTCAAACCATGGAATCAATGTGCTTTCATAAAAGGCAAAGCTCAACTCTCCGTCTACTTCGACAATTGACTCTTCTTCTCTCAAATTTATGATGCAATGTATCCCTTCCAAAATCATGCCTCCATTCCAGCATTTTTTTCCGCCTTTTCATGATAATACTTTTTCGTCTATATTGATTTAGATTTATTCAAAAGATACGCGCCATATATTTGTGAATTATTTCAAGGTTGAAATATGACCATGCATACTGATATATTAAAGCATGTTATTATTAGTGCTAATTGGAGAAAAAAATGAAAATCAAAGACCTCAAAGCAAGAGAAATTTTGGATTCTAGAGGAAATCCGACCGTTGAAGTTGATTTATGGCTCGAAGATGGTTCTTTTGGGCGCTCAGCAGTACCGTCAGGAGCTTCAACAGGTTCCTATGAAGCGGTTGAACTTCGAGATGAAGAGAAAAGATATGGCGGCAAAGGCGTTCTTAAGGCTGTGAGTAACGCCAACAATTTCATTAAAGAAGCTGTCATCGGAAAAGATTTAGACCAGACAAGTCTCGATAAGTTAATGATTGAAGTAGACGGAACTGACAATAAGGGCAGATTGGGAGCGAATGCGATACTTGGAGTTTCCTTAGCCTTTTCTCACGCTGCTGCAAAATCAAAAGGAATAAAACTGTATGATTACTTTGCAGAAATTTCAGGCAGCCAAGAGGCAACAAAATTACCTTCGCCAATGATGAACATTTTAAACGGAGGCAAACACGCCGAGAATTCTACAGACTTACAAGAATTTATGATAATGCCGCTAGGAGCACCAAGCTTTGCTGAGGCATTACGCTACGGAGCTGAAGTTTTTCACGCACTTAAAAAAATACTCGCCGAAAGAGGTCTCAACACTTCTGTGGGCGATGAAGGCGGATACGCTCCAAGCCTAGGCTCTAACGAAGGGGCCCTTGAGGTTATCATCGAAGCTATCAAAAAAGCAGGCTATGTGCCTGGCAAAGATATTTTTATAGCTATCGATGGCGCGGCAACCGAGCTATACGAAAATGGAAAATATAATCTTGCGATTGAAGGAAAAAATTTAACTTCTGAAGAAATGGTTAATTTTTATGCTGATTGGGTGGAAAAATATCCAATCGTTTCAATTGAAGATGGTTTGGCTGAAGATGATTGGGAAGGTTATAAATTGATGACCGATAAGCTTGGGGACAAAGTCCAGATAGTTGGTGATGATTTGTTTGTGACCAATATCAAAAGATTAAAAGATGGAATAGAAAAGGGAGCCGCTAACTCCATCTTAATAAAACTCAACCAAATCGGAACTGTGTCTGAAACTATTGATGCAATAAAAATGGCTCATGATGCCGGCTATACTTCTGTCGTCTCCCATCGATCGGGCGAAACAGAAGATTCTACAATCTCTGACTTTGTAGTGGGATTGGGAACAGGCCAAATTAAAACAGGTTCTCTTTGCCGTTCCGAGAGAGTTTGCAAATACAATGAACTCTTGAGGATCGAAGAAGAGTTAGGAGAAAAAGCTACTTTTCAGGGAGCTGAATCATTAAAAATCAGCATCTAATATCTAAGCGGCAAAAAGATCTTTTATGAACAGAAAACCTGTTATTTTAATAATTCTAGATGGATGGGGACACAGCGAAATTAAAGTGCACAATGCTATTTACGACGCAAAGACTCCGGTTTTTGATAAATTATGGCAAGAAAATCCCCATACTTGTTTGGCCGCAAGCGGAGAAGCAGTAGGCTTGCCCGAAGGCCAAATGGGCAATTCCGAAGTGGGACACATTACCATAGGTGCAGGAAAAACTCTGGATACGGATCTCTTGAGAATCGGAAGGGATGCCAAAAACGGAACAATGGCAGAGAATTCAGTTTTTCTCAATCTTTTTGATCACGTGAAAAAATATGATTCGACCCTTCACCTTTTAGGATTGATCGGGCGCGGGGGCGTTCACTCGCATGAAGATCACTTGATCGGCATATTGAAAGCTGCAAAAGATCATGGCATATCGAAAATCGCGATCCACGCCTTTACCGATGGAAGAGATACTCCGCCACAGAGCGCTAATCGATATTTGAAAACTATAGAAGACACTATTGACGACCTGGGAGTTGGCTTCATCGCTACAGCCAGCGGTAGATTTTTTGCCATGGATCGAGATAACAACTGGGATAGAATAAAAAAGGTTGAAGATGCTCTTTTTGAAGCAAAAAGCGAAAAGAGAGAGGTCAACAAACCCTCCGTTGTGATAGAAGAGCTCTATATCACGTCGGTGTTGGATGAGCATCTCGAGCCAATTGTATTTCTGGATCAAAACAAAAAGCACTATGCGATAGAGAAAAATGACGGAGTGTTGTTCTTTAACTTCAGAGCTGACAGGTCAAGACAATTGAGTAGAAAAATTGCAAGCAGGAAAGAAAATCTTAACTTATGCTTCGTCACTTTAAGCCAATATGACCCAACTATCGAAAGCCTTGTCGCTTATCAACCAGAGTTTATTGAGACAACTATGGCAAATGAGATCGCCATAAATGGTTTAAACCAAGTCCATATTGCAGAAACAGAAAAATTCGCCCATGCCACATACTATTTGAATGGAGGAAAACAAGAGCCTCATGACTTAGAAAAACATATTCTAGTCGATAGCCGCAAAGATATCGACACTCACGACAAAGCTCCGGAAATGAAAGCAAAAGAGATCGCGGACAAAGCTATTGAGAATATAAAGAACGGGCCAGAATTCATTTTTATTAATTTTGCCAATCCAGATATGGTCGGTCACACTGGGAACAAAGAGGCAACAATAAAAGCTATCGAGGAAACAGACCGTCAATTAGGGAGAGTTGTTGAAGTTGCGAAGCAAAACCAATCCAGAGTTATTATTACGGCCGATCATGGTAATGCGGAAAATAACATAGACGCGGACGGCAATCCTCATACTGCTCACACAATTAATCAAGTTCCTTTTATCCTTGCTGGAGAACCGGTAAAGAAATTGAACAATGGATCCCTTACTGATATTGCCCCTACAGTTTTAGCGCTGTTTGATATAGGGAA
The DNA here is from genome assembly GCA_038216025.1 of Patescibacteria group bacterium. Taxonomy (GTDB): domain Bacteria; phylum Patescibacteriota; class UBA1384; order XYA2-FULL-43-10; family 1-14-0-10-43-13; genus JBBQQK01. The sequence continues at coordinate 6,480 of JBBQQK010000019.1, read as the reverse complement.
ACCCAAGTCTATGACAGGCCAAAATTTATTTATTAAGTAAGCCGCCCATACTATCAGTTAATTTAAAAACAGCTCATTTCAATGAGCTGTTTTTAAATTAGAATGCATTTAGACTAAGTTGATTATGAAACTTTGTTGTTTAAGATCAGTGAGCCAATCAGCAAATGTTTTTTCAATTTTGCCGCTTTTTCCTTCAACCTTTATTATGTGCCACCCAAATTCAGTACGGACAGGCTCAGATAGTTGACCAACCGGAGTAGTAAAAGCTGTTTCAGAAAAAGATTCTACCATCTCTCCTTTAGCAAAAGGATCCAATAGACCCCCTTGTTCGGCACTACCTACATCCTCAGAATTTTGTTTTGCAACCTCAGCAAAATCAGCGCCGCCTTTTATTTGATCTAGAAATCCTTGAATTTTTTCTTTTGCTTTATTAACATCTGCTTCCGGAGCATCGGAATCAACACGAACTAAGATGTGCCTAGCAGTTACTTTAGCGATCAGCTGATCGCTAACTTTATCTCTTAAAAGTTGACTCTTAATCAATAGTTTGAATTTTTTGCTATCAATACCATAAAGATCTTTTAAAACCTTTTCTACTGAATCTTTTCCCCCGTTTTGTTCAACAATTTCACCGAAAGCCTTGTCCACTTCTTCGGCAGAAACAGAAATTTTATTATTTCTAGCTTCAGATTTTATCACTTTATTCTCAACCAGTTGTTTTAATACCTGCTTGTCAATTTCATTGATGTCGATCTCTTCTTGATTGGTTGATTTATAGAATTGATGTATATAATCCTGCTCACCAAGATATTCATTGTAAGTTATTGCCTCATAATTTACGACTGCTGCAGGAAAAGGCAAAACCTTTGCAGCGAATCTAGTAACTTTATCCGTGGCCTTATATTTATAAATCATAACTCCGAATACTATTTGGCTTATTGCCAAGATTACAATCAAACTCAAAAAGAAAATTTTGAAGGCTTTTGATTTGAATACCCTGCCTATATCTAATTTTACGATCATATCTTTTAGCTTCTGAAAGAAAGAAAACAATTTCGTGCTTTTAAATTTATCTAGATTTACCTTTTTAATAGAAGGCAATTTGTCGAATTTTAATTTCATTATTATTTCTCCTTATTGTTAGTATAAGCGTAAAACCAATAAAAATCAAATTGCCCCACCCCAGCCAGAGGAAATAAATACCATAAACATTGATATTAGAGCAACGGTTAAATATGTGCTGAGCTTATTGTCATCATGTTTTGCTAATACCACATAGCAAAAACCCACAAATACATAGCTGACAACTGCCATAATTAAGCTTTTACTTAGAGGATTTATTAGAAAAAAAGCAAGGGCCAAAAACACCTCAAGTGATATCAGGCTAAACAAGAATAGATAGATCAGCCTCTTGTTGCCCAGGATGCCGATCCTTTGTTCCGTGTAGAGGAAAAGGTAACCGAATATTAATAGTATTCCAACCATTACCAGCCAGTTAGGAAGATTATATTGAAACAAAAACCCATAAAATGCATAAGCGCTCAGAAATGACAGAGAAACAAGAGTAACTAAAGCCGAGTACTCAAGCCAGATAAAAAGCAGATTGAACAAGCCAAAAAGAGCAATTAAAGTTTGATCAAAATGAGAGCGAGTCAGCATCAAGAAATACCAAAGACTCCATCCAAGTATTATGGTTAAAGTAATTTTCCTAGCGATTTTGTTGTATAAAACAGCCACTTTTTTTCTTATTGAAGGACAGAATTGTAATCATCACCTAATATAATAGTAAAGTCAGAAGAATCATTGGCAGCAATTTTTTCGATTATGTTCTTTCCAAAACGATTTTTTAGTTCAACAAGCGTCATTTTTTTAGAACCTTTTGTATAATCGAAAATAGTTGTTTCTTTGTACTTCTGAGTCGATGTTGACACACTGCTTATTTTATACCCTTCATTCTTTAAATCATTGGCGACTTTTCCGGCTAAACCGGTTTTAGCAGTGCCATTTATAACTTCGATTCTGATGTCTTCCGCTTTTTCAATCACGTAATTTTCTTCAAAAATATTCGCTACAAATTTCTGTATATTTTGGAAATTGCCCGATTTAGTCTTCAAGTAATAAATTCCGGTACTGGAATCATCTACCAACAAAGCATCCTGTCCGGAATTAGAGAGCACTTTTTTTATAATTTTATCCTTATTTACATCTTTGGCGGTATCTGACAACGACTTAATTTCGTTGACAGAAAAATCGGTTCTTACATGGTCGCCCAGGATATTTACCAGTTCTAGAATTTTTTTCGGGTTAGCCAGATAACCAGCTTGAGAGATTTTCTCTCGAAGTCTTGATAGAATCTGTTGTTGTCGTGCGGCTCTATCAAAATCAGAGGTGGTTTCTCTTGAGCGGGCATATTTTAGAGCCAGCTCTCCATTCATGTGCTGCATACCGGCTTTGATTTTAAGCGGATCGTATCCTTTCATATTCTTGTCTGGGTAAAATGGATCGTATATTGCTTTTTCAACATTAATATCAACTCCGCCAACGGAATCAATAAGATTTTTAAATCCTTCAAAATCAACCATTATATAATAGTGAACCGGAATGTCTAAAATATTAGAAACAGTTTCTTTGGATAAATTGGCACCGGCAGACAAAGCCCCATCAATACATTGAGCATCGCTGTTTTTCTTTTTTGAGGTCTTACAATTTGTTGACAAGTAATCGTTATAACCATCCGAAAACGCAGTATTAATTTTGTTTTTATTATGATTTTTAATCGGAACTTGAAGATCACGAGGTATCGAAACGAGTGCTGCTTTTTCGTCCTTAATACTCATTACCATTAGCGAGTCTGTCAGCAAGCCGCCGGGATGATTTTCTCCGCCCCTGCCTATAATCAATATATTCGTCCTGCCGTTATCATTCTTAAGCGACTCGCTAGTGAAAGCATGCAACAGAGATGAGTTATTCTTCAATCCGCCCTCAAACACTTTTGACCCAGTCGCTAGTATATAAGCCAAAAAGGAAACGGACACGACCACCAAAATAGTTAAAAATGAAAAGGCAATTTTCCAGGCTTTTTTCTTGAAAAATTGTTTTTTCTTTTGATTATTTAAGTTATCTTTTTTTATTTTTACAAAAGACATAATGGCTAAATTCTTGATGATTAGGAAATAATTTATATCTTAATGGTAACAAACTTATACGTCTAAAGTCTAGGCTTCTTCTGGGTTATCACCGGGTCATGGAAGTATTCCGGCAAGAGGAATTTCTCAAATTTATCGGAGAAATTTTCATTTTTCCCAGAGACGATCGGAATATTTAGTGAGTATGCCATAAAGTTGGCGCAAGTTAAAGCAATTCTTAAGCCGGTATAAGATGCTGGGCCTCTAGTAATGCAAATCGCTTTTAAGTCAGACAATGAATATTCATTGGATTTCAACAAAGCATCGATAGCAACCAATAGTTTCTCCGATAATTGAAATGGATCATCAATAGAGCATTTATCAATAGAGCGGAAACAACTGTCCAAAATGGCCACTTCTGGCTTTTCTTGCAAAATATCAATTGATAAAATCACTCGCTTAACCATTTTATCTCAGCCTCTCTTTCTGTTTCGCCGAGGTATTGCAATTTGATTACCTTGGTCTTCTTTGGCAATATGGCTTCTATTCTTTCGGCCCATTCTATAATCATTATAGTATCTTGCCGGTTAAAATATTCATCCAATCCGACAGAAAAAGCGTCCTCTACTGAATTAAAACGGTAACAATCAACATGAACCAACGTATTAGCGCCTTTGATATTATTTGGTATAACGTTTTGATCTAAAAAGTACTCTTTCATAACTACGAATGTGGGGCTAGTTATTTCTGCATCAATTCCAATTTCTTTAGCGATAGCTTTGGTTAGGGTGGTTTTTCCAACGCCAAGTTCTCCCATCAACGCAATAACATCTCCATTGCCAAGAAAAGACACAATCTTTTTTGCCAAGTTTTTCGCCTCATCTTCAGTTTTAAGTATAAAATCCATATGATCATAAATGTTAAGTATGTAACAGCATATAATTCAATGCCCGAGCCGGATTGAGGAAGTACTGTTTCCGGAATGATTATTGTAACATCTTCCTGTGAGATTGGCAATATTCTATACTGACCGTTATAGATAGAAACAATACCAGAAACGGCAACTTTGTCGCCTTTACGCATAGTCGGCTTGTTTATGTTGGTGCCTTCTTTAATGATTACCTTAATATCTTGAGAATTGACTGAAATCAAAAAGATATCGCCGCTTGTTTGGATAACAAGGCCCTCCACCCGAACCATGGTGCCTATATCATCTTCCATAAGCTTGTCTGTAATAGACTTTGCCCGCGGCTTTTCAACATCTTTTTCAATAAATACTATATCTGATTTTCCGCTTATCTTAATTCGTTTTTCACCCGATACTTCAGAAATAGTTCCGTGTATCTCGACCCGATCGCCTGCACTGTGGATCTCAAAATCGCTTTTATAAGAATAAATTTGTATTCCTCCGCTATTGTCTTGGATATAAAAATATTGATTGGAGAGGACAAAAGGAGAAACGCTCACCGAGCCCGTAATAATGACTTCTGATCCAGCTGACAATTTCTTGCATTCTAAAATACTATTAGGCCTAAATGCTTCTTTTTCTCCGCCTTCAAGTAATTGTTTTAAACTGTTTTCTTTTCCTGGAGTTGGAGAAGACCAATACCAAGTATCCCTAAAGTTGTAGGACATTCCTTCCTTGGCCGATGAAAAACCCACAGTTGATAAATTTATTCCGGACAAATCAGTTATGCTAACAGTTTCTTCGCCGGAATTGTTTAGTTGAAAATCTTTATTACAGTAAATAAAATATCCGCCAGGAAGCAGAATGTCAGAGCCGATTGGATAGAAAACAGATTTAGAGCATGCGTTTTTATCGCAAATTTTAAATAGAGATAAATCAATTGGTTGATCGGAGTTGTTATTTATTTCGATGAATTCATCTGGAAATATCGAATCAGCATCAGGATAAGGATATACTTCTGAAATAGAAGGTATATTTGTTAAAGAGTTCTCGTTTGTGTTGGAGGTGTTTGAATTCAAATCATTTTCTAGATTCCCGGTCAATCCCGCTTCTGCTCTCGCTTGTACTGAAATCAAAAGAACAACAGATATAACATACGGGCATATTTTAAGCCATTTGCTCATTTATTAAATTGTACAGCCAAAAAAACTTATGAGCAATATGAAATTTTTGATTAAGTTATTAGCATGCCGTCGCCATATGAAAAAAACCGGTAGCGATGTGCTATCGCCTCTTCATAAGCGTTTAATATCTTATCGCGGCCGGCAAGCGCTGATATCAGCATTAAGAGCGATGACTTTGGCAAATGAAAATTTGTGATGATTCCGTCTATGCATTTAAATTGGTAACCGGGGTAAATAAATATGTTCGTCCAGCCCGAATAGCTTACGGGAGAATCTTCAGGGACCAATTGAGAGAAAATGTGCTCAAGTACTCTGGCAGTTGTTGTGCCGACAGCAATAATTCTGCGTCCATTTTTCTTGGCCGATACAATCATTTCTAATGTATTATTATCAATTGAATAGTATTCTGAATGAATTTTGTGTTCTTCTATATTCTCTGTTTTTACTGGGGCAAAGGTACCGATACCAACATGCAAGGTAACCTCCAAGACACTTATCCCCTTTTCTTCAATCTTGCCGAAAAGCTCTGAAGTAAAATGAAGTCCAGCCGTAGGCGCTGCGGCACTACCTTCATTTTTAGCATAAATTGTCTGATAATTTTCCCTGTCGTTTTTGTCAGATTCGTTTCTTTTGATATATGGAGGAAGCGGTACGACTCCTATTTTGTCTAACTCCGAAAGGAATTCGGACCCTTTTAAATTAAAGCTGACAATATAAGTATCTTCTTTTTTATCTTTAACAAAGGCTTTCAAACTAGAATTAGAAAAAGATATTGTATGGCCAACTTTAATGTTTCTTCCCAAAACTTCCCATTTTGAATCTTTCAATTCGTGGTTCAAAAATATCTCTACGCGACCACCGGTTGGTTTTTTTCCAATTAGTCTTGCCGGTATTACCTTAGAGTTGTTTGTTACCAAAACATCTCCGGCCTTTAAATGATCAACTAAATTGTGGAAAACGTCATGAGTGATTGCTCCTGTATTTTTATCCAAGACCAAAAGCCGCGAACTATCTCTAGGTTCGGCGGGATATTGTGCAATGAGCTCTTCTGGCAAATTGTAGTCAAACTCTTCTAATTTCATACTTATTCATACTAACAAAGAAACAACCACTTTTAAAGGGGTCGCCTTCTGCAAGCTAAAATGTCACTATAGCCCTATGTCTCTGCAGTTTAAAAATGTCACTGAAATTATCAATTAGTCCTTGAGTTCAGTTATGGTTGAACCAAGGAGAAAAATATGGATATGAATTCAAAAAAACAGTA
>JBBQQK010000018.1:0-15427 GCA_038216025.1 Patescibacteria group bacterium | reverse complement strand
AAGCACCAACGCTTCGGCAGAGTCTTTTAACGCAAAACTTAAAAACTTCAGGACTGTTGTCCGGGGAGTCAGGGATAAGAAATTTCATCTATTTCGGGTAGCAAAACTATATGCCTAGAACCCTGTATTGCGTATGATCCGTTTTAGCGCTTATGCTTGCCCAAGAAGACGAATTGTCTGAGCTTCCATAATATTGGTTAGACCTGATTCTAAAATAGTAGGTCGTATTTTCACTTAGACTGGTGTAAAGTGCATACGTTGAATTAGTGTAGTAGCTATACTCATCAGATATAATATTTGAAAAATCTGCAGTCTAACTAAACTGGTATTGGTACGACTGAATTCCGGTTGGCTAAAATAAAATTTGCTTGGGATGCAGTGTTGTGGAAAACCCCAAGAAAATACCAGAGTAAAAACTAAAAAACCAATGAGTTTACGCTTGAAATTGAGCACACAAAACATAACCTTCAGCTTTCTCTTCCGCCAGTTGGCGAAGCTACGGCCGACACAGCATGATCTAATTTATTTTTGGTCAGGGTAGCCAGACTTGAACTGGCGATCTCTGGACCCCCAGCCCAGCGCTTTACCAACTAAGCCATACCCTGATACAAAAACAAATTACCAGCAATACGCATTACCGACTACGATACTTAGTACCTAAAATGCCCGCCGAAAAAAATAAATTGGTCTACGGACCCAAGTGGGTGGCCGCATTTCCATACCACGGTATGGAAATATATGAGCCTTGCTCCGAATTTATCAGAAACACTCCCGGAGGAACCCTATTTATAAATTAGTAGCCCAATTTATAATCACGGCGGGGCAACAATAATATATCTAAAAAAAGCAAAAAATAAAAGAGAGAGAATTGCACAAGAGCCCCAACTTTGTTAAAATTTATACTAATGAAACACTTGGAGCCTTATGGCGAATAAAGACATTTTAGTTAGTTGTGCTTTTTTGGCCACTAGAGATAAAACAGAAAAACACCTCCTTTCAGGCAAGATTGAAAAGAACAATATGCCGGGTGGTTTTATTTTCTATTTATTTGAGTTACCTTCAAACATAATACATACAAAGTTAATTCCAAAAATAATCAATATTCTATCCTCTACAAATATCGCTCCTTCCAATATCGAGCTATCATTTGAAACACTTTTAGAGGAATTGAATAATGCCTTGAACAATCTTGCAAAAAATGGAGATAGCGATTGGGTTGGTAGTTTCAACGCCCTCATAGGGTTCGCATACGATGGCAAAATTGGAATTACTCAAACTGGCACTATCGCTGGTTATATAATAAGAAAAGGAAAAGTATCCTCCATTTTAGACAGTCTGAAACAATATGATCCTCACCCGCTAAAAACTTTTACAGATATCACTTTCGGAAGAATTTCCCACCAAGATGGGCTTATATTCGGGAATAAGAATCTTTTTGATAAGATCTCTTTAAATAATACAAGGCAAATAGTATCCGACTCCACTTCAAAAGAGGCAATATCAGTACTTTGTGATACTTTCAAGAAAAACAAAGTTTTTTCTGTGAACGCGATAGTTATAAATGCTTCAAATAAAGCAATTCCTTTCCAAGATATACCGGAAGTTCAATACGTCGATGAACCCGAAGAGACTTTTCTGAGCATGATCAAAAAACAGTATCAAGAAAATTATAAAGTTAAGTTACAATCAGCATTCTTTGGCGCTAAGAAGAAAATTGTTGGATTAAACAAAGCCATGTCCGCTGTCGTCAAGAAACATGTCGATTTAAATAAACTCAAAACTCAATTGCCAAACCAAATTGTTGAAAAAAAGAAATTTTCTTCTATCAAAGCGAATATCAGACAAAAATCTCATAAAAGTATCTCTAAAATAAATTTCTCTATTCTTATCAATATTTTTAAATTACTCATACTGCCAAAAAATCGCACCTACCTGTTTGTCATTTTAATCTTGATTTTCTTTCTGGCTGGATTTCTCAAACTTTCCTCCAACAATAGTGACAAGTCCGGCGAGAAAAAAGAACAAGAGCTAGCCTTGAATTTAGACGTTTCCAGAGAAAAATACACGAAGGCACAGGAAAACATAGCCTTAGGGCGCACTACCGACAATATCTCCAGCCTAGAGGAAGCACTGTCTTTAGCAAGACAAGCTGAGTCTTCAAAAGAAAATTCAGATAAGGCTAAAGAATTATCAAGCAAAATTCAGCAAACTATAGATGGATTATCATCCACTACAAGAATATATAAAGACAACAACGCCATCAATTTCAGCCGAGATGTAAAAAAAATTGTACTGGCCGGACAAAATATTGTTGGCTTAGATGAAAATGGCAAAATATATATAATGAACCCAAGCGACAAAGAAGTTAGGCTGGTAGCTTCAATTGAAAAAAAAATCAGTGATATCAACGATTTAACTTACTCAGATTCCGATAAAAAAGTATACATCATGGCCAACGATGGCAAAATCATTGATTTTGATACGACTACCAAGACTAGCGGCGAGGTTAAAGCGGATAACGGGTTTGGCATATCAACTTCTATTGCCTCATATGTCACTAATTTGTATTTGCTCGACAATAGTAGTGGCATTATTTGGAAGCACACCAAAAAAGATACAGGGTTCAATAAAGGCAGTAAGTATATTAGCAACTTAAAAAATAGTATAGATATTTCTATTGATGGAAATATATTCATCCTGAAAGGCGATGGCACTGTAGAAAAATATGTTCAAGGTTCTCAAGAAGATTTTAATATCAAAGAGATCAAAGGGGCAAAACCAAAACTAATCTCACCAATAAAAATTTCCACAGATGCAGACAGCAGCTTAATTTACATTCTAGACAAAGAGTCCAATAGAATAGTGTCCTTTGACAAGTCAGGCAATTTTGCAAGCCAATACAGCTTTGAAGGCGGCGTCATTGATGATTTCGTGGTCAACAGCAAGGTTCAGAAAATGTGGCTTCTTTCGGAAGGAAAAATTTACGAGATCAAGCTATAAAACAGTTATCTTATCTTAAAATATTTCAATCTACCAACTTGTATAATCATTCCCTCATATAAAGTGATTTCTGAATTAGGATCTGTCAATTTAGTATTATCAACTTTTAGCCCACCCTGCTCAATCATTCTTCTTGCTTCCGACTTAGAGCTAACCGCACCCAACTCTATTAACAACAAGGGCAATTTGTAGCTACCGGATATTTTTACTTCAGGAATTTCTGCCGGCAACTCTTTTTTTGAAAAAACTTTTTCAAACTCTTCTCTCGCGAAAGTGGCTGATTCCTTGCCATGATAAAGCTTTACAATCTCGTAGGCTAAGCGAGCTTTTATATTTCTAGGATTTTCACCTTTATCTAAGGCATTTTTATATTTTTCAATCTGAACAGATGTTTCTAACGTGCATAACTCAAAATACTTGATGATCTGAGCATCTGATATAGACATTATTCTGCCAAATTGAGAATTTGGACTATCAGTAATGCCTATGTAGTTATTGAGAGATTTGCTCATCTTATTTACTCCATCAGTTCCGACAAGAAGCTCGGTGATTATAAGATCTTGCGGCTCTTGCCCCATTTTTCTTTGCAAATCACGGCCAGCCAACAAGTTAAACTTTTGATCACTACCGCCAAACTCCACATCAGCTTTCAGCACCACCGAATCATAAGCTTGCATCAGTGGATACAAAATTTCATGTAAACTAATATCAACGCCTGCTTTCAAACGCTTTTCAAAATCATCTCTTTCAATGATTTGAGCTACAGTAAACTTGCTAGCCAGCTGTAAAATGTCATTAAAAGATAGCTTTCCGAGCCATTCTGAATTATATCTCACTTCGGTTTTCTCAATATCCAAAATCTTTTCGACTTGCTGGAAATAAGTCTTAGCATTTGCCTTTATTTCAGTGTCGGTTAAGACAGGGCGAGTAGTGTTTCTGCCGGAAGGATCCCCTATTTTTGTCGTATAATCCCCAATAAGGAAAATAACAGTATGGCCAGCTTCTTGAAGCTCTTTCAACTTCCAAAGTTGGACAGCATGTCCAAGATGAATGTCCGGTTTTGTAGGATCAACTCCATATTTAATCCTTAACTTTTTATCAGACTTTATGTTCTTTTTAAAAATCTCTTGGTCGATTATTTCTATAATGCCTTTAGTAAAAAACTCTTTAGTCATTGCTGCTCCAGCTGAAAATTATTAATTAATTCTTTAGCGGTTGACAAACAGAGGATTTGCCAATATAATTCTTGCGTTTCCAGTTTACATACTATCAACATGGGCATATAATGTAAAGAAATGGAGACTACAAAAAAATGAAATTTTTATTTAAAAACAGAACAAGAAAACAACTTAAAAAAGCACTCTCTCCAAAATTGAGAAGAAAGAAACTTTTTAAGAAGATTTTATTTATCTCTCTTTACGCTCTTGCAGTAATTGTCTTTGTTATTGCTATCCTTTTCGCCTGGTTTTCGAAAGATCTACCAACCCCAAGCAAGATCGCAAATGCTAAACCAGCAGAGTCAACCAAACTATATGACCGCACCGGAGAAATACTACTTTATGAAACGGGCGAGCAGAAAAGAACCATTATTAAATCAGACCAAATATCCCAATACTTAAAAGATGCGACTGTGGCCACTGAAGACGCAAATTTTTATAATCACCATGGATTCGATAGCAGAGCTATTATCAGAGCTACTATGGAAAAAATTACCGGCCAAAGAAGAAAATCTCGAGGCGCATCAACGATCACTCAACAATACGTTAAAAATGCTCTGCTCTCTTCAGATCGCTCTATGACTCGGAAAATAAAGGAGCTTATCTTGTCCATTGAATTGGAAATGATGTACAGCAAAGACGACATTTTAACGATGTATTTAAATGAAATACCGTATGGCAATAGCACAGCCGGCGCTGAAGCTGGCTCAAAAATGTATTTTGGTAAAAACGCAAAAGACATTAGCATTGCTGAAGCTGCTACGCTTGCAGCGATCCCACAAGCCCCAACCTACTACTCCCCTTACGGCACTCATACCGAAGAACTGGAAGGTAGAAAAGATTATGTTTTAGATAGAATGGTTGGAACCGGAAAGTTATCCTTTGAAGAAGCAAAAACAGCAAAAGAAATAGATACTCTTACACTTAACAAAACTTTAAAGCCAAGAAAAGATGCTATGCTGGCCCCTCACTTTGCCATGTATGTCTTGGAAAATATTGCGGAAGAATACGGAGAATCAGCGATACAAAAACAAGGAATGAGAATAATTACTTCTTTGGATTTTGAAAAACAAAAACAAGCAGAAGAGGCTATAACTTCCGGTGTCACTAAGATAAACCAATATGGCGCGAGCAATGCAGGTATGGTAGCTGTTGACCCAAAGACAGGAGAGGTCCTTGCAATGGTTGGGTCTATTGACTATTTTAACGCCGAAATTGACGGCAATGTGAATATAACCGATTCGAAAAGACAGCCCGGTTCATCTTTCAAGCCGTACACTTACGCCACCTTGTTTAAGCAAAAAGATTACTCTCCATCAAAGATACTATATGACTTCCAAACAGATTTTGGCGGAGGTTATGTCCCTAAAAATTACAATGGAAGATTCAACGGTCCGGTTACCATTAGACAAGCTTTGTCTAATTCGTTAAACATCCCTGCCGTCAAAGCACTTTCCTTATCCGGCATAGACAATGTCATAAAAACAGCTGAAGACATGGGTATAACCACGCTCAACGACAAGAAAAGCTACGGATTATCCTTTGCCTTAGGCGTCGCCGAAATAAAGCCGGTTGAAGCAGCTGGAGGTTTTGGTGTATTTGCGGCAAACGGCACTAAGCACGATCTCAAAAGCGTTCTCAAGATCAGTGACGCGAAAGGTAAAACTATCTATGAATATGAGCCGGCAAAAGACAAAGGAAAACAAGTCCTTGATCCTCAAATCGCATATGAAATTTCAAATATTTTAAGCGATAACAATTCAAGAGCAATGGTTTTTGGAACCCATTCTCAACTATATTTTCCAAATCGTACAGTTGCGGCCAAATCAGGTACCACAAATGACAATAAGGATGCGTGGACCGTCGGCTATACACCATCTATTTCGGTTGCTGTTTGGGTTGGAAACAACAAAGGCAGCGCCATGAAAGGTGGCGCCGATGGGTCAATTGTTGCAGCGCCCATATTCCACAAATTTATTGAAACTGCATTAGCCAATACTCCGAATGAGGATTTTGTTAGACCTGATGGAATTCAGGAGCTAGAGGTTGATAAGTACTCAAACAAGCTTCCAACAGAATTTTCACCCGAAAAAAGCAAGGACATCTTTGCAGTATGGCAAGTTCCACAGGAGAAAGATGATATTCACATCAGATTACAAGTTTGTAAATCTAATGGAAAATTAGCCCCTGATGATTTACCGGATAGCTATACTGATTTTCGCTTGTTTACCAACCTTCATTCCGAACGTCCAGACTATGCCAATTGGGAAAATCCGGTTAGGGGATGGGCGCAAGCAAATGGTTTGTATAATACGCCGCCAAAAGATTATTGCTCATCAAAGGATATAGTATCCACGATTTCTATAACATCGCCTGCTTACAATTCAACTGTTTCCGGATCGACTATACTATCGGTTAACATCGCTTCGCCAGTAGCAGTAAAAAACGTTGAATATTTCATTGAGGGAGTTTCAATAGGAAGCTCAAGCACTTCACCTTATTCATTGAGTTACAACTTCTCTGATTCAGGAATAACAGAAGGCTTGCAAACCATAACAGCGGTTTTAACTGATGAAAATACTGGAACTTCTAGAGCATCCACTCAAATAAATGTCTTAAAAAACAGCGGACCAATCATTACGAATATTACAGCACAAAGAATAAACCTCACATCTGTAACAATTACTTGGACCACTAATGTTCCATCAAATACCCAAGTCCACTACAAGGCATCGACCGATACGGACTATAAAATAAAATCACTGCCCACCAAAGGCACGGCTCATTCTATAACTATTGACGACCTATCACCAAATCAATCCTACAGTTATAGAATCAGCGCCAATACCGATGGCACTAGCAATTCTTTTTCTGAAGAAAAAACTTTCTAAACTAACCGAACACTTTACTTATAAAGGTATTAATATCTTTGCAAAAAGGCAATGTTTTATATCCTAGTTTTTCTGCTTCCTTTTCTCTTTCATTTTGCCTAATAACCTTTCTGATCTCTCCTGACAGCCCAACCTCACCAAAGATACAAGCGTTCTGAGGAGCGGGTTTATTCTTAAGTGAAGAAATGATTGCTGCACAAAGGGCCAAATCTGCGGCTGGTTCGGTTATCTTTAGTCCCCCTATAACGTTTACATATATGTCGTAGTTACTTAAATTTATTGAAGTTTTGCGGCTCAACACAGCAGCCATTAAATTTAATTTATTCAAATCATAGCCCGAACAGGTTCTTTTCGGATAACCAAAATGAGTCGGCGCGACTAGCGCTTGGAGTTCAACCAATATCGGTCTTTTTCCCTCAAGCATTACCGTTATTATGCTGCCGGGCGCCTCAGTTTTTTCATTCAAAAATAACTCAGAAGGATTCGTCACCTCGACCATTCCCTCCCCAAGCATTTGAAATATTCCCGCTTCATTAGTCGATCCGAAGCGATTTTTTACGCCCCTTAAAATTCTTGCATCACGAAACCTATCGCCCTCTAAGTACAGTACCACATCCACAAGATGCTCTATGAGCCTAGGGCCCGCTATTACTCCGTCTTTAGTCACATGCCCGACAATTATAATTGGGGTATTCGTTTTTTTTGCGATCTGCTGAAGGTAAATGCCACACTCCTTCACTTGCGAGACACTGCCTGGCAATGACTCAATACTTGTTAGAAAAATTGTTTGGATGGAGTCTATAATCAGTAAACTAGGCTTTCTCTTTTCAACAAATTTATCCAGACCATCGACTATACCTCCTGCTACTATTTCTATCTCTGATTTTATCTTCAATCTATCAGCACGCATTTTAACCTGAGATGCCGATTCTTCGGCAGAAAGGTAAACCACATCTCCAATTTTATCGCAAACCTGCAAAAGTAAAGTGGACTTTCCTATTCCCGGCTCACCGCCCAGCAAAATAACAGATCCCCCTACAATACCACCACCCAAAACCCTATCAAACTCAGAAATTTCAGTTTTTCTACGTATAGATTCTGTTATTAAGACATCGCTTAAACGAAGGGTTTTTATATTATCATTTTTTTGCGCAGTATTTTTACCGCTTACTCTGATTTCCTTAAGCGTATTCCAATTACCGCATGCAGAACAGAGGCCGGACCAAGACGGGAACTCATTGCCGCAACTATCACAAACATAAAGTATTTTAGTCTTTTGCATTTTTTCTCATGTCAACAATATTAATTTTTAAATAGTCTTTACCATTCCAATGATTATTCTCCAATCCAAAAACAATATCATAAATGCCCGCTTCAATTTTTTCTTTAAAATTGAAATAGACGCATCTAGCAGAAAGAGCATCTTTGTTTAAATTGAAAGAAAGATGGTTGTTGTCTTTCCCCATCAAGCGGATTTGTGAAACAGTTGAATCCGATAAATAGAAGCATGGCCTGGGATTTCCCATACCAAAAGGCTCCATTTTTTCTATTAATCTAATGGTTTCAAACTTAACTTCGTCTGGGCACATCTCGGCATCAACGCGAACCTTCTTTGTTAAAATCAATGCATTTATTTTTGAGTTGGCAGAGCTTATTATTTGCTTACTAAATTTAGCAAATTTGCTTTTTATAAGTGTTAAGCCTGCAGCTCCTTTGTGCCCACCGAACTTCTGAACTAAATCGCCGAACTCTTTTATCAACTCTAAAATATTAACGCCCTCAATACTGCGAGCACTGCCAGTATAGCTTTCTTTATTGTCATATGAAAAAATCATAACCGGCTTATTAAGCTTTTCCACAAGTCGGCTTGCCGTCGGGCCGATAACGCCCTTAGGCCATTCTCCGGATACAATGATTAACTTATTGCTCGAATCGCCATTCTTCTCTATGTCAGCCATAGCTTCCCTTTCAACTTGATCCATTTGCCGTTGCCGCTCTTCGTTCTTTTCATTCAACCAAAGAGCCAAACAATTTGCTTCTTCTCTATCTTCAGTAACAAGAAGTTCAAAAGATTTTGTGGCGCAGTCGATCCTCCCTGGAGCATTGACTCTTGGGCCTATCTGAAATCCAACAACATAAGAGTTTATTTTTTCTTGCACTATGCCGCATACTTTGTGCAGCTCGGCCAATCCGATGTTCTTTGTTTTGCGGAGAACAACTAAGCCATATTTTGCCAGAACCCTATTCTCGCCAATCAACGGCACAACATCTGAAATTGTAGAGATCGCCACCAAATCAAGATTCCATTTTAAAAATTTTTGATCTATCTTGGTCGGGAATTCCTTGCCCAATGCCTGAATCAGTTTAAAAGCAACTCCACAGCCACACAGCTCCTTAAAGGGATAATTGTCACCTTTGATCTTAGGGTTTATTACAAGATCTGCTTTCGGCAGGTCATCGTCCGGCAAATGATGATCAGTAATAATCAAATCAATTCCCTTTTCTCTGCAATAAGCTGCCTCATTAAAATTCTTTATGCCTAAATCGATAGTAATAATCAAGGAACACTTCTTGGAAATCAGAAAATTGATTCCCTCTTTGGATAGTCCGTACCCCGATTGCCGGTTTGGAATATATACGATAGACTCCAAACCAATTGCGCTAAAAGCTTTATACATTAAAGCAGCGCCCGGTATGCCATCGGCATCATAATCAGAAAATATGCCTATTACTTCTCTGTTTTTTTTGGCTCTCGCAATGCGTTCCACCGCCTCTTTTACGCCAGTCATCAAAAAAGGGTCATGCAAATCATTTTCAAAATTAGGATTTAGAAATTTTTCTTTCTCTTCCGTTAAACCGACTGCCCTGTTCAATAAAAGTTGATCGATTAGGTCAGTATGCTTGCGCTCTTTTATGTCCCAAATTGCCATTTACACTCCAAAAAATTAACTTTAATCACATCATAACAAAAAACCAATGCAATGTGTGAACAAGCATTTTAATTGATTAAATATTGCTATAACAAATTTGTTTAGAGTACTTATTTATAATACCCCCAGCCATCGATTCTAAGATCAACATACTCATGAATATCTGGTCTTTTGGTGACCAACACCTGCTTCAAATTGTCTAACTGTTTGGCGCTAGATCTTATTGTGTCGAATTTTATGTACAAACCGGCGTCTGTATATACGTTCAGATCAAATGTGGTCTCTTCTATCTCGAAATGATTGATATTAAGATTAGTTATATCAAAAAATTTGTTGTTTATATTAATAAGAAAAGCAATAAAGTTTGGCGAAACTATCTTCTCACCCAGGACAACCGGAATATTTTGCTTATCGACGACCAAAGGATAATCCCCAACTTCCTCAATCTCTTTTGCCACTTTTCCTTTAGCGCCTATTAAGTATTTTTTATCACCCGTTTGCCATATTATTTTGGGATCCTCTTCGAGAACAACAACTTTAATAGCATTGGGAATACCCCTGTATATCTGCAGATCCCTAATCTCAGCGTTCTCGCTTAAAACCAACTCCCTTGTCTTGCTTAACGAAAAACGGAAGATATTGCTATCGGCTGCTATATACTTATTAATTGCATCGCTTGGCACCAGCTTATTGCCTTCGATCATCACATCTTTAATTTTGAAATATGCGGAGAAGAATACTAGCCATAGAACAGACGCAACTATGCCCACATAAAATAAATATTTAACTTTGACAAAATTCATTTGTTTTTTGGGTTTTTCTGAAGCGGTAAGCTTTGCGCCGCTGCCAAAAACAGAAGGAGTCCGGAATCGTCTAAATCCTCCTTTAATAAATTTGTTTTTATTTTTTTGCTTAAGTATTACCACCTGCCTATATATTCAATTTCTTCCTCTAATTTTATATTGAACTTTTCTTGTACGCCTAATTTCAATTTATCGGCAAGATCCTTGATGTTTTCTGCCGTAGAATGCTTAGAGTTTACAATAAAATTTGCATGCCTCTTTGACACTGTTGCTCCTCCAACTCTCATTTTTTTGGCGCCTATTTTTTCAAGTAGATAGCCGGCAGCTCGCTCCTTGCCTATTCCGGGGTTTTTAAAAAAGCTCCCTGCACTTTTATCGGCCAACGGCTGAGTTTCCTTCTTCTGATTTATATACTGCTGTATTAGTCCCAGTATCTCGTCTTTTCGACGTCTTGCCAACTGGAATTTGACAGTCAGAATAACCGGTTTCTCTTCGATGTTAGAATATTCACTTTTTAACCTGGTAGACCTGTATGAAAAGTTCATCCATTCCGGCTCTTTCTTTACGATTTTATATTCTCCATCAACCTTCATCAAAAAAACTACGGAGCGAATATGCTCACATATCTCATGCCCGAACGATCCTATATTGCCATATACAGCACCACCGATAGTTCCCGGAATGCCATAAAGGAATTCCAATCCGCCCAGCTCCCGACTAGCGGCTAAAGTAATTAGTCTTCCTAGAGGCACACCCGAATCAACTATTGCCTGAGAATTTTGATCATCAAAAGCTATGTTTTTGGTTTCATTTCTAATTACTAAGCCGCTAAAACCCTGGTCTGATAAGAGAATATTGTATCCTCCTCCCAATATAAAATATGGCAACTTCAACTTGCTAGCCAGAACTACAGATCTTACCAATTCTTCTTGCGAGTTAGCAGCGAAAAAGTAGTCAGCCGCTCCTCCCGTTTTGAAACCAACAAAATCGTTAAGCGGCACATTGCACTTAACTGATTCACCAAGTTCATTCTTTAATTCTTGTTCAATATTCATATTATTATAATTTTAATAATTTTTGACCCACTTTGTAAACGGGTGGTATGCCAATCGTCAATACGACATCTTTTTCGCTTATTCTGCCTTTTAAATAATCAACTATTTGCGCGTCACTGTTGACCACTCTGGCTTTTACGCCTTTGCCTCTTGATTCTATCAATCTTGCAATATCTTCAGACTCAACCGCAGTCTTTTCGTCCCTTCCGGGAACCAAAAAAATTGGTTTTAATATTACTTCATTGGCATCATCGAAGGCCCCTCCAAATTCTTGCAGTAGAGGCATTATTCTTTTGTATTGATGCGGCCAGAAAATCACAATGCGATTTTTTTTAGGATACCTCTCTTTCAAGGCGCTGATTGTAGCCTTTATTTCAGTTGGGTGATGGCCATAATCATCAATGATATCGCAGCCATGAAGGTTTCCCAGCTTTTCAAATCTTCTATTTGCTCCTGAAAAATTACTCAAGATATTTTTAGTTAAAACTGGATTTATGGAAAAGTAATCGGCCAAAGCCGTTACAGCCAATGCGTTTAGAACATTATGCTTTCCTGGAATTTTTAGTTCATAATCGAGCTTATTGTACTTATCAGCAGTAAATCCATAATATATTATTTTGGCTTTTGTCTTTAATTCGCTCACAACCTCTCGAACATTTTTATCATCAGCGCAAGCAATAATCAAACCCTTGTCGGGAATGTGATTTAAATATTCTTTAAATGCTTCTTTTATTTCAGGAAGACCGCCGGGAAATGTATCTAAATGCTCTTTGTCGATATTGGTTAGCAAGCAGATATTAGGGTAGATATCCAAGAAGCTTCTGTCATATTCACAGATCTCGGCAACCCACAAATCAGAACCCCCAATTTTAATAGCCTCTCCCCCAAATTCCAAAACACCAGCGCCCACCAATACTGTCGGGTCGAGTTTCGCAGCAATCAAAACCAGACCGGCCATTGTAGTTACGGTTGTTTTTCCGTGCATGCCGGAAATAGCGATAAGCTTTTTATTTTTGGTAATATCTCCTAGAAGTTTTGACCTTTTTATCACATTTAAATTAAGGCTCTCTGCTTTTTCCACCTCAACCCAACCCTCGGCCCCAGGTTTAACAGCCGATGTTCTTATAATAAAATCAACATCTTTAGCGATATTTTCAGCCGAGTGGCCAGTCGTCTTAAGGTCGGAGCCTGAAACGTCGTTGCCTTTATAAGCCAAATACTTTTTTAAGGCTGCCATCGATACGCCTTGATCTCCGATAAAATGATATTTCATTGGACCCCTTTTAATAATTCCCTTGCAGCCAGATCTACTCCGTCGGTTGGGAAAATATTTCTAGCTTTTAAGGATAATGTTTCCAGCTTTGCGCTGTCTTCAAATAAACTATCGATTGCATTTTTTAATGTATCGGGCGTTAAATCATCCTCGTTTATGACGACCGCCGCCTCTTTTTTTAATAAATATTCTGCGTTTTTTTGCTGGTGATCCTGAGCTGAATATTTCCAAGGAACCAATATCATCGGTTTTCCCTTTATGGCCAGCTCAATTATTGTACTACCGGCTCTGGAAATTACAATACTTGAGCAACCAATTGCAGCAGAGAATTGATCGATTTCATTATTTACCCTAAGAAATTCAGATAGGTGGTAACTTTTTTTATCGTCACCTTTTAACGTCTCTTTAAAATCATTAGCCAAATTTATGCTGTGTTTGCCGGCTTGGTGTATAACATTGAAAGATTTAAGCAAATCTTTAACTATCGCTAAAAAATTTTTGCTAAGATTTAGTGAACCTTGACTTCCACCTGTTAAAAAAATAACAGGCTTAGCCCTCTCGAACCCGAAATATTCCCATCCGGGAACTTTGGCAAAAAAGTTTTCGCTTATGAAAGGACCAGAAAAAATAAACTTTTCGGTTTTGTTTCTGTACAAATCGACAGGATAGTTCACAAATACAGCTTTTGCGTCTTTTGCTAGATAAGTGTTTACTTTGCCCATAATAGCATCCGACTCGTGGATGAAGTAGGGAATCTTCAGGTATCTGGCCCAGAGTAGAACAGGCAAGGAGGCAAATCCGCCTTTGGAAAATACCACTTCTGGTTTTATTTTCTTTAATAAAAAATATGACTGAATAAATCCCTTTGCCAATTTAATCATCTCCCACACATTGCGCAACGTGATTTGACGATATATTTTTCCAGAGGAAATTATATGATAATTCGGAATTTTACCAAAGAAAACTCTTTCTTCTTTGGTGCCAATGCCTACAACATAGACGTCTAGACTGGAATCTAATTTTATGATTTTTTCATACAATGTTAAAACTGGTGCCGAATGACCGCCAGTTCCACCGCCCGTAAACAGAATTTTATGATTCAACTTCATTGATTTTTTTGATGTTTAGATATATTAACCAAGACGCCAACTGCCCCCAAAAGAATCAGAAGAGAAGACCCGCCATAACTAACAAAAGGAAGAGGGACTCCAGTCAACGGAATGAGAGAAAGCATGGCAGCTATATTGATGAACATTTGAGAAAAAAGCCATGTTGTTATACCAACCGCCACAAAACGGGAAAAATTGTCCGGTGCCCTCATCGCGATCTTATACCCCCTAAGCGCAATAAAAATAAACAGAATTATTATAATAGCAGCTCTGAAAAATCCCAGTTCTTCAGAAATAATCGCAAAGATAGAATCAGTATGAGCTTCTGGCAGATAAAGGTATTTTTGCTTGCTCTGTCCAAACCCCAATCCCCATATTCCGCCCGATCCTATAGCTATCAATGCATTTCGGATTTGATAAGCCGAGCCAAGAGCATTATCTTCAGGATTTAAGAAAGTAAGCATACGTTGCATTCTATAAGGCTCTATCTTAATAGCAAGCCAAAAAAGAATTCCTCCAAGGCCCATGCCAGCTGCCAGCTGATAGATTGAAGCACCGGCTGCTATTATCATTGATGCTGATATAAACAGCATAACTCCCAGCGTACCCAAATCTTTTTGTGCTAACATTATGAAAGAAATTGCAACAACAATCATGCAGAACGAAGGGAACATTTTCTGAACGTCTGCAATACTTTTTTTACTTGAAAACCAACCCGACAAATAGAAAATCAGTGTTATCTTTGCAATTTCGGACGGCTGAAAACTCACAAACCCCAGATCCACCCAACGCTCTCCTCCACCTCCGTTGGACAGCAATGGCAGAAGCAATAACCCGAATGTAATAAAAAGCATTGAACTTGATTTCTTTTGCCAGAATTTATAATCAATTGATTGAAAAATGGCCCATGAAACCAATCCGCATAGCAGCCACCACAATTGCTTTTTTAAATATAATTTATCGGTTGCTCCATCAGTAATTTCCAATGAATAATATTTGGAAACTGAGTAAATCATTATTAGACCGAATGCAATTAACGCAAACACTATCAAAGAAAGCAAATAGTCTTGTTTACTTTTAACTTTATTCATTTTGGCTCTTTAAAGCTAAGACGCCTTCTCTGTATTTGTCTCCCCTGTCTTTGTAGTT
>JBBQQK010000017.1:0-15931 GCA_038216025.1 Patescibacteria group bacterium | reverse complement strand
CTACAGCAGCAGCTGGGACAAGATCAACGAAGGCCATCGAAATTGCTGGGCAGTGTTGATCATTGGACTGAGCTTAACTATTGTTGGAACAGGAATAGTTCCGCCAGTGAGTCATGTTCAATGGGTTCTCTTCGGCATTGGCTTAGTCGTCGTGTTGCTCGCAGCAATACTGATAGTCAAGCACATCAGACGAGACCGAAAAAGCGATATCCGCCAGGCCTAGCCAGGCTACTGATTCTCAGGAGGAAATATGAAAATCAAGTTAGTCGCTATCCTTTCGATAGGTGCTTTGCTCGAGTTGTATTGCATCTATATTGCCAACATCTTCAGAGATACCAGCAATGGCTATATGATGTTGTCAAAAGAATCACAGCAGTATCTTGCTGATGCAGGTCAAACAGGCATGATGGCCATTGTCTGCTACGTAATGGCAGCATGCATTGCTGTCGGATCGTTATGGATGTGCCGCAATGTATTCAAGGGAGAGAAAGTCAGGAGACGCCACATCAACCTTCCACTAGGAAGAGACGGTTGGCCAAGAATTGACTGAGAGTCCCAATAGAGGGCGAGTGATGAGATCTAGAAGAACAGGGGAACGGAATACTTTCTAGTAGTCCGTTCCCATCCCCCCTTTCGATCCAATTAAAATGAATTGCTGTCTGATAGCAGAATCTCATTCATCTTATTGCATCGACAGTTCACTGAGAAAGGAGTGATCGTTTGCATATCTACGTAGCCTCCGTTAGGAGGCATTTCGGGCTCCAAGAGGGAAGATACTAACCGCCGCACCTGGCGGTTTCAGGTCGCGCGCAGAGGATGCAAATGCAAATACTGCAATTCTCTTCTATAAGTCTGCTTCTAATACAAGAAGGTTGACAATAGGAGAGAAAGGGTATTTGTCATATGGGAACTGGAGGTATTCTTTAAACGAGAAACCTTTTGGGTCAAACCCATCAGTTTCATTCAATTTACTTGGATCCGTATGCTGGTAGAGGCCAAGTCTCTGGTTTCTGCTGAATATCAAGTTGAAAATATCGGAGAAGAGGTAGTTGTCAGGATAATATTGACTACAGCCAACCCGATTCATGAATTGAAGTCTTACTTGCATAGCTTGAAATCTAGGCTTGCCAGATATATTGGCACAGCACAGGTAAATAGCCTTTCAACTGAGACTCAATTCGAACACCGTGCCATCACAAGGATTGTCATGGCACAACAAGGAGAGTAAAAGTGTCAAGAATAGTAGCATTGATGGTCACTATGCTTACGGCAGTTGGTCTGATGCCCACGTGGCAGACCAAGAGTGCACCGGTCAGGGTGCGCAGTTATGATCCATACCGGGGACGAAGACTTCGGAACCGGTACAATAGCCGACGAGGCTAATAAATTCAATAACCAATGGCCCGCACTCACATGAGGTTGCGGGCCTGTTTTTTTGCAAAAAATATTGCCACTTGCAAGAGGCATGATCTCTGGTATACCACATATTGTAGAAAAGTTGAAAATAAATAGGAGAACTAGCACTGAAGACTAAGGACTAATGACTAAGGACTGAAGACTGACGACTGACGGCTATGCTCAAATTACAATTGACATTTCATGCTTTACCGTGTTATTATAGTAGAGCAATTTGGGGGAAAGTTTTGATATACAAAGTAAATGTTTTCAGTTTTCGATTATCAGTTTTCATTTAAAGTAAAATTTATTAAATGGTAAGTGACAATTGTAAAATGATCAATTAAATCAAGGATTTTTTATGGCTGCTAGGGACTATCCGTTAGAAAAAGTTAGAAACTTCGGAACGATTGCACATATCGATGCTGGAAAAACCACTGTAACCGAAGGTATTTTATATATCTCCGGCAAAACACATAAAATTGGTGAAGTTCATGAAGGCGAAGCCACTATGGACTGGATGGAGCAAGAGCGCGAACGCGGTATTACTATTACATCTGCTGCGACTACGGCTTTTTGGAAAGAGCATCGTATCAATATTATCGACACCCCAGGACACGTTGACTTCACTGTTGAGGTAGAACGTTCTTTGCGTGTTCTTGATGGTGCTGTTGTTATTCTTGACGGCAAGATGGGCGTAGAGCCTCAATCTGAAACAGTTTGGCGCCAAGCTGACAAATACCATGTTCCACGTATGTTTTTCTGCAACAAAATAAACCAAACTGGCGGCGATTTTTATCGATCTCTTGACTCTGTTCGAGAGAGACTTTCTGTCAATGCTTATCCGATTCAAATCCCAATCGGTTTTGAGCAATCAATCAATGGTGTTATTGATCTAGTTGAAATGAAAGCCTACACATATAAAGATTATACGGACAAAGCCCTAACACAAGGCGAAGTTCCTGCTGATATGATTGATCAAGCTAAGGAATGGCGCGAAAAGTTAGTTGAAAAAGTAGTTGAATATGACGATGCTGCTATGGAAAAATATCTCAGCGGCGAAGAGATCGATGCTGACGAATTGAAAGTGTTGATCAGAAAAGCAACAATTACCGGTCAATTTTACCCATTTCTAGGTGGCGATGGCCGCGGTGTTATCGTTTCTGCTCTACTTGATGCTATCGTTGAATATTTGCCTTCTCCACTTGATATTCCACCGGCAAAAGCTATAGACGTAAAAACAGGCGAAGATATTGAAATCAATCCTGTTGATACTGAGCCTTTAGCCGCATTGGCCTTCAAGGTTGCTTCTGATCCATTTGTGGGCAAACTCATTTTCTTCCGTGTTTATAGAGGAACCTTACAAAAAGGTTCATATATCTTGAATTCTGTTTCGGGAAATAAAGAAAGAATCGGACGAATAGTCCGTCTTCACGCAAATCATCGTGAAGAAGTCGACGTAGTTTACGCCGGTGAGATTGCAGCTGCAGTTGGTATTCAAAAGACTACCACTGGAGATACTTTATGCGACTTAGGCACTCCTATTATGCTTGAAAAAATCGTATTCCCAGAACCGGTTATTGACATTGCAATCGAACCAAAAACTAAAGCCGACCAGGAAAAAATGGGCCTTGCATTGCAAAGACTCGCTGAAGAAGATCCAACTTTCCGTGTTCGCACAGACCAAGAAACCGGTCAAACGATCATTGCAGGTATGGGTGAGCTTCATCTTGAAATCATCGTTGATAGAATGAAACGTGAATTTAAAGTTGAGGCCAATGTTGGCGCTCCCCAAGTTGCATTCCGCGAATGCATCAAATCTGAAGTTGAGCAAGAAGGCAAATATATTCGTCAAACAGGTGGCCGAGGCCAATACGGTCATGTATGGCTTCGCGTTAAACCTCAAGAGCAAGGTAAAGGCTTTGAGTTTATTAACTCTATTGTTGGCGGAACTATTCCTCGTGAATTCATTAATCCTGTTCAAGCAGGTATTGAAGAAGCTTTACAAAGAGGCGTTATTGCCGGATATCCTGTCGTTGATGTCTCCGTTGAGCTTTACGACGGTTCATTCCACGAAGTTGACTCTTCTGAAATGGCTTTCAAAATTGCTGGTTCTATGGCCTTTCAAGAGGCTTTCAAAAAAGCCGCTCCTTATCTTCTAGAGCCTGTGATGAAAATTGAAGCTATTACACCTGAAGATTATATGGGCGACGTGATTGGTGATCTTAATGCAAAACGTGGGCAAATCGAGAAGTTAGAAGACCGCGGCAATCTTAAGGTTATCCGAGCTACGGTTCCACTTGCATCAATGTTTGGATATACCACCAACTTAAGATCAATGAGCCAAGGACGAGCATCTTCAACTATGGAATTTTCTCACTATGCTGAAGTTCCTAACAATGTTGCTAAAGAGATCATTGAAAAAAGAGGAAGCAAATAAGTACAAATATTTAATGTCATTGCAGTAAGACCTCTAGTGATAAATAAAAAAAGAGCGTTTCTCCTGAGAGGCGTTCTTTTTTGAAGATTTTAATGATCTTTAAGCCCGGCCGAGAAGCTTATATATTCTCGACTCACTTTCAGTGAGACTCGAACAATAAAACATGGTCATTGCGAGCCAACGAACAAAACGAGCGGCAAAGCAATCTATCACCATTTCTCCCCTTAAGGTAGGGGGAGATTAAGAGGGGGTATTACAACCTCACCTAACCTCTCCTTGTAAAGGAGAGGGACTTTACTTCCCCCAACCCCTACAATTTTGCGTTATGGAAGATTGTCACCATCCTGTTTTGTCATTCTGAGTATCGCCAGGTGAGGTGAAGAATCTCTGGAGCTTTTGATGATAGATTGCTTCTTCATTCGCTTCGCTTAATGATATCGCAATGACATTTAGCAGTAGTCGTAAAGAGCTATCACAGTGATTAGAAAAAGTAGCACTAAGCAAATCTTTGAGGTCATAAAGACACCTACTTTCTAAGTTTTGGTCGAGGTAAGATATGGTTGCTGCCCAAAAGGACAAGCAAGAGAGTGCCCTCAAGGGGCTCCGAACAAACCCTGTTGCATGATCACCTCAAAATAGCTCTCCTTCTCAATCGGTCAGTGCACATAGCGAGATTATAGCCTAATATTTGGACGGCGTAAACAAAAAAAGTTGTTTTTATTATCCGAGAAAGGTATAAATAAATAGTCTTTTATCCAACTATATGTGTTGCAAAATGTTTAGCAATATGTTAATATCACTTAGAAAGCAATAATTTTGTCATTGTAATTCCATCAATGAAAAGTTAAAATTTACCAATTAACTAATTAATAAGAAACGGAGACATTAAATGGCTGCAGAAAAGTACCAAAGAACTAAGCCACACGTTAATGTCGGTACTATCGGTCACGTTGACCATGGTAAGACCACATTAACTGCCGCTATCACTCAAGTTCTTGCTAAAAAGGGCTTGGCCGCCGCAAGAAACTTTGCGGATATCGACAACGCTCCTGAAGAGAGAGAACGCGGTATTACTATCGCTACTTCTCATCAAGAGTATGAAACAGAAAAAAGACACTACGCTCACGTAGACTGTCCTGGACACGCTGATTATGTTAAAAACATGATTACTGGCGCTGCCCAAATGGACGGTGCTATTCTAGTAGTATCAGCTGCTGATGGCCCTATGCCTCAGACAAGAGAGCACATTCTTCTTGCAAATCAGATCGGCGTTCCATCAATCGTTGTATTCTTGAATAAATGCGACATGGTAGATGATCCTGAGCTTCTAGACCTAGTTGAGATGGAAGTTAGAGAACTTTTGACAAAATACAAATTTGATGGCGACAACGCTCCAATCATCAGAGGTTCAGCTCTAAAAGCCCTCGAAGGTGATGCTAAATACGAAGAAGCAATTTGGGAATTAATGACAGCTATCGATAGCTTTATTCCAGAACCAAAAAGAGAAATTGACAAGCCATTCCTTATGCCTATTGAAGATGTTTTCTCAATCAAAGGCCGAGGCACAGTTTGCACTGGTAGAATCGAACAAGGCGCAGTTAAGATCAATGACCAAGTTGAAATCGTCGGTATCAGAAAAACCCATACTACAGTTTGTACTGGTGTTGAAATGTTCCACAAGCAACTTGATTCCGGTCAAGCTGGCGACAATGTCGGACTACTTCTTCGCGGTATTGAAAGAGAAGACGTTGAAAGAGGTCAAGTTATTGCAAAACCTGGTTCAATCACTCCTCATACTGAATTTGAAGCTGAAATTTACGCTTTGACCAAAGATGAAGGCGGACGACACAGCCCATTCTTCAAAGGTTACAAACCACAATTCTATATTAGAACTACCGACGTAACCGGCGAACTCGAGTTCGATCAAGAGATGATCATGCCTGGGGACAATACTAAAGTAAGAGTAAAACTTATTCAACCAATCGCTATGGACGAAGGTCTTAAATTCGCTATCCGAGAAGGTGGCAAGACCGTTGGTGCTGGTGTAGTAACTAAAATTACTAAATAATACGAAACCCTGAGTGTAGTCGAAGGGTGTAGTAACTAAAATTACTAAATAATTAGAGACGCAAGTCAACTAATATAGTTCGCAGCGGGGAAGACTCTTCTTCCTCGCACGAAAAATATTAAACAAAACCAAATAGAATGGCAGAAAAAAGCACAGTTAAACAGAAAATTAGAATCAAGCTAAAAGCTTATGATTATCGAATTATCGATAAATCTGCTGATCAAATCATCAAAACTGCTGTACGATCAGGAGCCAAAGTTGCGGGTCCAGTGCCTCTTCCAACAGAAA
Source organism: Patescibacteria group bacterium (assembly GCA_038216025.1). Lineage (GTDB taxonomy): Bacteria > Patescibacteriota > UBA1384 > XYA2-FULL-43-10 > 1-14-0-10-43-13 > JBBQQK01. The sequence goes on along the minus strand of JBBQQK010000017.1, from coordinate 9,740 downwards.
GAAGCGTCGTTACCGTAATCAAATCTCCACACGTACACAAAGACTCAAGAGAGCAGTTTGAGATGAGAGTTCACAAAAGATTGATCGACATTCTAAATCCAAGCTCAAAAACCATCGACAATTTGATGAGCTTAGATTTGCCTCACGGCGTTGACATTGAGATTAAAATGTAGTATGCTTCCTATATAGGAAGATTCATTTGCACCTTGAGTTACAAGTCGTGGAAATCAGCCTCAACAAAGGCGTGATCCAAGGCTTAATATTCTTTTTGTGAGTTAATGAGTTAGTCAATCCTATATTGACTAATCATTTGCGGCACAAAAACGGTATAGCATTATGGATAATGCGCTCCGAGTAGGAGAGAATTGGTTCGAAACCAGGAGCCGCGCGCAAAAGACTTTTAGAGGGTTCGACTGAACCCTCTAACCTCACACTTTACATTCTTCTGACGATCGATCCCTCAAACGTCAGAAGCCCACGAGTGAGATCGATCCTGACCATCGGTCTCACTCACAACTATTTCGACCGCAGTGAGAATTTAATCCAGGTTAATTTCTCACTAACGCTTGAAAACAAGAGCATAAATTAGTTATTAGATGTGATCAGAATATTATGAAATTTATCTTAGCAAGAAAAGTTGGAATGACTCGTGTATTCGATGAAGAAGGCCGTAATTTTGCCGTAACCATCGTTAAACCTTTAGAATGCAAAGTGTCAGCTATCAAAACCAAAGAAAAAGATGGTTATGAGGCTGTTCAAGTTGCTGGGTTTAAGAAATACAATGACAAAGAAAAGCTAGCTAAGATCTCTGAATTCCGTGTTAAATCAGCAAAAAGATATAAAGTTGGTAATAGTATCGCTTTAAAACAGTTCAAAAAGGACGAAATCGTAACTGTTGAAGGTCAAGGTAAGGGTAAGGGTTTCGCTGGCACTATCAAAAGACATGATTTTTCTCGCGGTCCTGTATCTCATGGCTCAAACAATGTTCGCCAACCTGGTTCAATCGGTGGCGGATATCCTCAAAGAGTTGTTTTGGGTAAAAAGATGCCAGGACATATGGGCGCAAAAAACGTTACCATTAAAAACCTCAAAGTTATTGATTTAGACGATGAAATAATGTTGATCAAGGGATCAATTCCTGGCCCTGTAAAATCTATATTAAGAGTTTACGGCGAAGGAGAAATTGCTGAGGAAGAAGTGGATTACGCAGCAGAAGAAGAAAGATTGGCTCAAGAGAGAATGCTTGAAGCTGACAAAGCAGAAAAAGAAGACAAAGAAGAAAAAACCGAAGAAGTTAAGATCGAAGAATAATCAATAAATATAGAACCATTAATAATAAATATAGAAGATATGAACCTAGCAGTTTACAACCAAAAAGCCGAGAAAAAGACAGAATTGGCATTGCCATCTGAATTTGATATGAAAGTTTCTGCTGAAGCTGTTACTTTATATATCAACTACTTGCGTGCAGCACTCCGATTCCCAGTCGCAAATACCAAAGACCGAAGCGAGGTATCTGGTGGTGGACGCAAACCATACAAACAAAAAGGCACCGGTAACGCCAGAGCCGGCTCGACAAGATCACCACTTTGGGTTGGTGGCGGCGTAACTTTCGGTCCTCACAATGAAAAGAACTTCCGTATTCGTATGAATTCTAAACAGAAAAAGCAAGTTATCTTTGGCATACTAGCTGATTTAATCCGAGACGAAAAAGTCAGAACCATCGACAACCTTACTCTCGAGGAGATTAAGACTAAGAATGCTGCAGAAATTGTAAATAACTTTGATGCTATTGGTAAAGTAGCTGTCATCGTTATGCCTACCGATGCTAACACTATTATGTCTTTCAGAAACATTGCCGGCGTTAACATCATGACACCTAGCAAACTAGACGTTGTTAACCTTATGTCATCAAGTTTGGTACTCATCTCCAAAGATGCGCTCCTTAAATACAATGAATTTTATAGTTTTCGAAAAGAAGAAATAAAAGAATTAAAGCCTGCTAAAACAGTAAAAGCAGAAACAGTTGAATCAGAGACCGAAGAGGGAGACAAATAATGAGCAGCTTAATTAAAAAAGCCATAATTTCAGAAAAAAGCTTCGTAAAAGCCGGAGAAAGCAAGTTCACTTTTATAGTAGATAAAAGGGCTGACAAAGAATCCATCGCTTACGAATGCGAAAAACTTTTTGGTGTAAATGTTTTAGAGGTTAACACTGCCAATTATATTGGCAAGATTAAATCGACAAAGAGAGTAAAAGGCAAAAGAAACGACTATAAAAAAGCTTTAGTTACTGTAAAACCTGGTCAGACTATCGACTTATTTGAATTGGAAGCTCCAGAAGAAAAAGCAGTTAAGACTAAAAGTGAAAAATCAAAAGCAAAGGCTGAAATCTCTGAAAAAGACGTTCAGACAGTAATAAAGAAAAAAGGCAAGAAGATAGAAGAGTAAATCTCATAGCTATAGGAATATTATGACTATTAAAATCGCAAAATCAACATCAAACGCAAGAAGGCAGCTCAGCTTTGTCGATACTTCTAAATTGGACAAAACTAAGGTGAAATCTTTGCTTGTTGGTAAGAAAAGATCTTCAGGCAGAAACCATGCAGGCCAAATTGTTACTTACCACAAGGGCGGCGGAGCAAAACAGCTTTATCGTATTGTGGATTTTCAATGCAACGGCAAATTAGACATGACTGCTGAAGTTTTAGGCATTCAATATGATCCAAACAGAACAGCTTTTATTGCTTTAATTCAATATGAAGATAGTGAAAAGTCATACATTGTTGCGCCAAACGGTTTACAAAAAGGCGACAAGATTGTATGCAGCGAAAAAGCGCTGATCAAAGTGGGAAACAGAATGAGAATGGTTAATATACCAGCTTCGACCCAAATTCATAATATTGAATTAGAGTTAGGTAAGGGCGGTCAAGCTTGCCGCAGTGCTGGTGGCTTTGCTACGCTACTTGGCTTCGATGATAAATATGTTATCTTAAAAATGCCAAGCGGCGAAACTAGAAAAGTGCTAGCTCAAAACTATGCTTCTATTGGTGTCGTTTCTAACGGTGATCATTCCAATATAAAAACTGGAAAAGCCGGTAGAGTTCGTCATAAAGGCATCAAGCCTACAGTGCGTGGTAAGGCGAAGAACCCATGCGATCATCCACATGGTGGTGGAGAAGGCGCAACCTCAATTGGTATGGCTTATCCTAAAACACCTTGGGGCGCACCTGCACTTGGGCCTCGCACCAGAAACAAGAAGAAGAGTTCCAGCCGTTTAATCTTATCTAGGAGAAAGAAGTAATATGTCGAGATCACTGAAAAAAGGACCTTATATCGACGAACGCCTTCAAGCTAAAGTCTTGAAAGCAGCTGCTAATCGCGATAAAAATCCAATTAAAACTTGGGCACGAGCAGCTACCATCACTCCAGAAATGGTTGGTTTCACACTAGGTGTTCACAATGGAAAAGATCATTTGCCAGTTTTCGTAGTCGAAGACATGGTAGGTCACAAACTGGGTGAATTTTCTCCAACAAGAAAATTCCGAGGTCACGGTGGAAAAATGGCTAAAGATCAAAAGAAAAAATAACGAATAATTTAATAACTTTTAACTAAAACTATGGATATCAAGGTAACAACAAAATATTTAAGAATATCGCCTCTAAAGGTTAGACCTATTCTTCATGGTCTTCGCGGCAAAAATGCTGTAGCTGCTCAAACTGAGATGAAATTCACCAATAAAAAAGGTGCTAAAAACATCTACGCAGTTTTAAATTCAGGAATTGCTATTGCAAAAGAGAATGACCTTGATATAAATAAAATTTCAGTCAAATCAATCGCTTGCAACGAAGGGCCAACTCTAAAGAGAAGTCTCATCGGATCAAGAGGCAGAATGTACAAAATAGCTAAAAGAACAAGCCATATTGCCCTTGTTTTAGAGTCAGTCGAAACAGAAGAAGCAGAACCGGAAAAAGCCAAGAGCATTAAGAAAGAGGAGAAATAAACCAAGAAACAAGAATATCACTTGACTATTGGTTATTAAAAAAAATTATGGGTCAGAAAGTAAATCCAAATTCAATCAGATTACTTATAAACGATCGCTGGAAATCGCTCTGGTTTTCTAGTGCCAATTATACAGAAAATCTTATTTCTGATCTTGAAATTAGACGAATGCTTGAGAAAAAACTAAGAGACGCCTCCTTATCTCAAATTCAAATCAATAGAGACGCAAATAAAATTTCGATCGACATCCATTCTTCTAGACCAGGTGTTATTATCGGACGAGGCGGCCAGGGCACAGAAGAGCTCAAAAGAATGATTGCTAAGAAAATAAAAGGCAACGGACGAATTCAGATCAATATTATAGAAGTCAAAAAGCCTGATGCTGATGCCAATATTATCGGACTAAGCGTAGCTTCTCAAATGGAACGAAGAATTCCTTTCCGACGCGCGATTAAGCAAGCTATCGAAAAAGCAAAAAATTCCGGTGTTAAAGGTATTAAAATCGTTGTTTCCGGTAGATTGAATGGTGCTGAAATCGCTAGAAGCGAAAAAGCTAGTTATGGTACTGTTCCATTATCAACTTTTAAAAGTGATATTGATTATACTTCTGTTACCGCTTTAACTACCTATGGAATCGTCGGTATTAAAGTATGGATTTATAAGGGCGAAAAAGGTGTAATGGATATTCCTTCAAAAAGTAGCAATTTTAGTAAGAAATAATATAAATACAGTTTAGAATATTGGAGATATAGAAATGTTAATGCCAAAAAAAATGAAATTCAGAAAGCAGCAAAAAGGCTCTTATGCCGGTGTTGCTAGCCGTGGAAACTCAATAGATTTCGGCAAATTTGGCATTAAAACGCTCGAGCCGGGTTGGATTACCGCAAGACAGATCGAATCAGCACGCCGAGCTATTACTAGACATATCAAAAAGGGTGGTCAAGTATGGATCAGAATTTTTCCAGATAAGCCTGTAACTCTAAAATCCGCTGAAGTGCCAATGGGCTCCGGTAAAGGAGCAGTTGATCATTTCGTAGCTGTTGTTAAACCGGGAAGAATCTTGTTTGAGCTTGATGGTGTAGCACCAGAATTAGCAAAGAACGCATTAAAATTAGCTCAATACAAACTTCCTGTTAAAACCAAAGTTATCAGCAAGGAGGACGAATGAAAATAGACGAACAAATCAAGAAATATAGAGCAATGAACGACAAGGATTTAAAAATCGAGTTGGCCAAAGAAAAGAAAGATTTAACACTTCTTAGTCTCAAAGTAAAAGCTGGAAAAGCAACCAACAATGCCGATATTGAGAAAATGAGAAAGAACGTTGCTAGAATTATAACCTTAAAGAACGAACGAGAATTAAGCAAATAAGGATCAAGTAGTAAGCAAAGAACTTATAGCTTACAACTTACAAACCGAAAAATGGAAAACAAAAGAATCAAAACCGGCGTTATAACGGGAGACAAAATGGATAAAACCGTTGTTGTCCAAATTGACCGTGTTAAAGAGCATCCAATTTACAAAAAGAAATATGCAATGAGCAAGAAATATAAAGCTCATGATGAGAAAAACGAATATAAAATCGGCGATATAGTAGAAATATCCGAGACAAGACCGATTAGTAAAGATAAAAAATTTGAAGTAGTTAGAAAAATAGGAAGCAAATAAAGCTTTAGGCTAAGGGAATATTATGATTCAACCAGGAACAAGATTAAAAGTTGCAGACAACACAGGCGCAAAAGTAATAGAATGTATTACTGTACTTGGACGTGCTAAAGACGATCAAGGTGAATTAGGAGACCTTATTTCAGCTTCTGTCAAAACTGCAATTCCTCGCGGAAATGTAAAGAGGAAAGAAGTCGTAAGAGCAGTAATCGTAAGACAAAAAAAAGCATTTGCTCGAGAAGACGGATCTTATATTACTTTTTCTGAAAACGCCGCGGTAATCATCGATCCTGCAAACGGAAACCCAAGAGGAACACGTATATTTGGGCCGATTCCTAGAGAATTACGCCGAGGCTACATGAAGATTATTTCATTAGCACCAGAGGTACTTTAGTCGAAAGTTTAAGTTATAAAGTTATAAAAGCAAAATTATGAAAATAAAGAAATCTGACAATGTATATATCCTATCAGGAAAAGATAAAGGCAAAACCGGTGTGGTTGAAGTCTCTTTCCCGAAGCTCGACAAGTTAATTGTTAAAGGTGTTGGTTTGGTTAAAAAACACATCAAGCCCAGCAAGAAACATCCTCAAGGCGGCATAATTGAGATTAATCAAAAGATTGAAGTCTCAAATGTGTTAGTAGTTTGCCCCTCATGCGGCAAGCCTACAAGAGTAGGGTATCAATTGACAAACGAAGGAATGAAACAAAGGGTTTGCAAAAAGTGCGGTCAAAATTTACAAAATGGGACAGTTTAATCGTTAACTTGTTAAGATGTTAACTGGAAATGAGATTAGACAAATCAGCCAATTAACAAAATAACCAATCAACAAAATTATGGAAAAACTAGCAGAAAAATTTAATAAAGAAATTTTAGGAGACATCAAAAAAACTCTTGGAAAAGAGAACATTTTTTCTACTCCAAAAATTGAAAAAGTTGTTGTGTCTGCCGGAATCGGAGCTTTTAAAGAGGATGAAAATGCTATTAAAAAGCTTATTATAGATTTCGAAAAGATTACAGGTCAAAAGACCAAGGTAAACAAGGCTAAAAAAGCTGTTTCTGCCTTCAAATTAAAAATTGGACAATCAATCGGTCTAACAACAACCTTAAGAAGAGAAAGAATGTTTGACTTTATTGACATGCTAGTTAAAATTTCTTTACCTCGCGTAAGAGATTTTCGCGGATTACCATTGGATGCTTTTGATCATCAAGGAAATTACACACTAGGCATAAAAGAACAAAGCATTTTCCCCCAGATTCATCATGACGAAAAGTCTATTCCTTTCGGTTTTCAAATTAATATCAAAACAACCGCAGATAATGACGAGGATGCTAAAGTTCTTCTAATGAAATTAGGTTTCCCTTTCGAAAAGAAAGAAGGCAAATAATGGCCAAAGTATCAATGATCGTTAAAGCTAACAGAAAGCCAAAATATTCAACTCGCGTTATTCATCGATGCAAGCTTTGTGGTCGAAAAAGAGCTTATCTTAGAAAATTTGCATTATGCAGAATTTGCTTCAGAGAACTAGCATCTAAAGGTGAAATTCCAGGAGTTACGAAATCAAGCTGGTAGTAAGTAATTTTCGTTTAATCCCCATAGAGGATATTGGCGAATATAAAGGAAAAAAATAATGACAGACCCAATCGCAGATTTATTAATAAGAATAAAAAACGCTTCACTAGCCAAAAAGTTTTTGGTTATTATGCCTTTTTCAAAATTAAAGCTAGCGATTTTGACTATCTTGGAACAAGAAGGCTTTTTGAAAGATGTCAAAGCCACTGAAGTCAAAAAGAAGAAAATGATCGAAGCGACAATCGTCGGAAATATTTCTCACGTTAAACAAATTTCCAAACCAGGAAGAAGAGTATACGTTAAATCAAAAGATATACCAAAACCGCTGCGAGGTTTAGGACTAGTTATCTTGTCTACTCCTGACGGGATCACCACTTCGAGACAAGCGATCAAAAAGGGCATTGGGGGCGAATTAATTTGTGAAATTTGGTAATCCAAATATTAAAGGAATGTTATGAGCAGAATAGGCATAAGACCAATTAAAATCGAAGATGGCGTCGAAATCGAAATCACTTCAAAAAAAGTGATTGCAAAAAATGGCGCAAAAGAGGCAGAACTTCAAATTCCTGAAGGAATTAAAGTTACTCTTATCGATCAAAATATAAAGATTGAAAGAGAAAACGACAGCAAAGACTTAAAAGCTAAGCATGGCTTGATTTCAAGACTTATAACAAATTTGATTATAGGTGTAAAAAACGGATTCACTAGAGAGCTAGAATTTAAAGGCACAGGTTATAGAGCTGCAATAAACGGTTCAGATTTGGTTTTAAATATGGGCTACTCTCATGAATTTAAACTATCAATACCAGAAGGCTTGACTGCTGAAGTTAAGAAAAATAGCATTTTTATACAAGGGATAGACAAGCAAAAAGTCGGAGCTTTCGCCTCAGTTGTAAGAGAAGTGCGACCTCCTGAAGTATACAAAGGAAAAGGTATTAAGTACAAAGAAGAACATATTAGAAGAAAAGCAGGCAAAAAAGCCGCCAAATAATAATCAGTAAACAGTTAAATTGCTACTTAGTTAATCACTGACATAGCTAAGCGACAGTTTAACAGATCAATCACTCACAACTATGAAAAAAAAGACATCAAAATTTAAAATTTCTGGCGCTACAAGCCGACCACGCGTCTGCGTTTTTAGATCTAATAAAGAAATTTATGCACAAGCTATTTCTGATATCGATTCGAAAACTATAATTTCATCTTCATCAAAAGAAATCAACGAAAAGAAATCTCCGGTTGAGATGTCATTTTTAGTCGGCGAAACTCTAGCAAAAAAACTTATTGAGGCTAAAATTACAGAGATAGTTTATGACCGTAATAAGTATAGATATCATGGACGAATTAAAGCTTTAGCTGAAGGTTTACGAAAGGGCGGAATTAAATTCTAATTTCGAGGTAATGGTTATGGAAAAAAATATAATGAGACCAAGGCAATCAGAACAAAGAACACACGAAAAGAAAGAATACGAAGATCGAGTGTTGGAAATTCAAAGAGTTTCCAGAGTAGTTAAAGGTGGTAGAAGAATCAGATTCCGAGCTTTGGTTATCGTTGGTAACCATAACGGCAAAATTGGAGTCGGTGTCGCTAAAGCTAACGAAGTTACTGAAGCAGTTCGAAAGGCATCAGAAAAAGCAAAAAAACGATTCATTACTGTTCCTATCATCAATGGAACAATTCCTCATGAAATTACAGTTAAACATGGTGGCGCTAAAGTAATGTTGAGACCAGCAACACAGGGCACTTCAATTGTTGCAGGTGGAAGCGTACGTACCGTTGCAGAACTGGCTGGTCTAACCGACCTTCTTGCTAAATCAATGGGTAGCTCAAACAAGATCAACAATGTATTGGCAACGCTTAAGGCGTTCCAATCATTCAGCCCTGCTATCACACAACGAGTTAAACGATATTCCGAAAAAGCGATCGAGGCAAATCCCGTAAATGTCAAAAGCGAAAATATAGTAGCAGAAACTCTTCCTGCAGAAAAGCAAGATCTAACTCCATCAATATCCGTAGATCCTAAACCTGTTGAAAAAGAAGATACTACTCCAGTAAAAGAAGAAGTGAAAAAAACTACTACCAAAAAACCAGCACCTAAGAAGAAATAATTAACAATTAATAATAATAAGAATATGATCGAACTTAAATCAGTAAAATCTAAAAACCCGAAGCGTCTTGGACGCGGTATTTCTGCCGGCGGTGGAAAGACAGCCGGTCGTGGCACAAAAGGTCAAAAATCACGAGCTGGTCACAACATCCCAAAAAGACATGAAGGCGGACAAACTCCACTTTCAATGCGTCTACCTAAGCTTCCTGGCTTTAAATCAAACCGCAAAAAAACAGATGTTATCACTTTGACTGATATATCAAACCATTTTAAAGATGGCGAAATTGTATCAATCGAAACACTTATAGAGAAAAACATTATCGGCAAAAACCAACCAGTTAAAATTTTGAATAACGGAGAATTGACTGTTAAGGTAACGCTTTTAGACGTGAAC
>JBBQQK010000016.1:0-16806 GCA_038216025.1 Patescibacteria group bacterium | reverse complement strand
ACGCTTCACCATTTGCGAAAGCTCAAGCCTTTCGTCTTCTTTTAAGTTGATTGATTGAATATTCGCCATAATTTTGCCCTCCTATGACTATTATACAATCAATTAGATATTACATCAAGACTAAGGTCGTGTGATACTAGTCTAAATCCTTATCCATATCGGTATCTCTCACATCACCGTTATAATCTGTTTCCACAACAAAAATATCATGGTTTTGACCTTGTTTTTGGTGCTGCTCTGATTCATACTCGCTTTCAGAGACAAACCGGCATCCTTGCTTTAAACAAACATATTTTTTCATATAAACTCCTACTACAATAATATAAAAATTGTTAGGCAATATCAACTTCATTTTTAACTAAATTTTTTATTAGCATTGCTACTGTCACAGGTCCGATTCCACCAGGAACAGGGGTATAAAAAAACGCTTTTTTGTAAGCCTCAGGAGCGATGTCTCCCACGAGAGTGCCGCTTACTTCTGCGGTACCTGCATCAATGAGCACAGCCCCATCTTTTACCGAATCAGCTGATACTAAACCAGCTTTTCCAACAGCAGAAATAACTATATCCGCTTCTAAAATCGCTTCCTTTTCCTTTTCGGCATCTTTGATTACCTTAAGTTTTTTGACTTTATCTTTAAGAAATCTTTCCAACGGAGCTCCTACCAGAAAACCATGTCCTATTAGGACGACAGAAGAATCACCAAGAACACATTTTGATTGATCCAAAGATTCTTTTACAGCCAATACTACAGGAGGAATGAAATCAGTTTTTAAATTTAGACAATACCGCAGACCATCAACATCCTTTTGGGGACTGATTGCTTCAATAAGAGACTTTTGATCAAATTTGGGATCTATCGGAATCTGAATCATAACCCCGTCAACTTCATCATCTTGATTTAGGAACTCAATACATTCCTTAACACTGACTTCTTCATCTTTACTATCAAATTTATATACTGAAAAAAACAGACCTGTTCTCTGAGCAATTTTTTTCTTTAGATCAACGTATTTTTCACATACAGGATTATCACCGATTAAAAGTACGACTAGATGAGGAGCCTTCCTTCCGCCTTCTTTGATATCTTTTTGGATTTTAGCCAAAATCCCATCTCTTTTTTTCTTGCCATCAAATATCATTCTCTTTGCTTTCATAATTCTAATTATCTGTTTTGTCTTGCTTTTTATTCCAATAATCTTCTATCGCTTTCTTAATACCATCGGCTGACAAAATAGAACAATGGTACTTTTGAGGCGGCAGCTTACCTAGGGCCTCGTTGATGCCGTCCCTAGATAATTTGTAAGCCTCATCAAGCGACTTACCCAGAGCCAGCTCTGTAGTCATTGAAGATGCAGCGACAGCTGCGGCACAACCAAGGGTTTTAAACTTTACGTCTTCAATATATTCCTCTTCTCTCCCTTTTGAGTCAGTCCTTTTTGCGACCTTGATGTAAAGATACATCACATCGCCGCACTTAACATTGCCGACTCTTCCAATTCCGTCAGCTCCCTCTATTTCCCCCATATTTCTAGGGTTTTTAAAATGATCTATCACTTTATCTGTATACATAAATTCTCCTATTTACATTTCTTCTGGTTTCAAGGGCGACATTTGTCGCAATTTACTAATGATTCCGGGCAAAACTTCGCACAATTTATCTATTTCTTCTTCTGTGGTTTCCCGGCTTAATGAAAACCTAATGGCACCATGGGACCATTTAGGCTCAACGCCCATGGCCGTAAGCACATGACTAGGCTCTAAAGTTCGAGATGTGCAAGCAGAGCCCGAAGAAACGGCGATGCCCTCAAAATCCAAGTTCAATATAATGGCCTCGCCTTCGGCATTCAAAAAACTTACATTCAATATCGCGGGACTTGAATACTCGGCACTCCCATTGATCCTAACATTGTCGATACTCAAGAGACCGCTTATTAGTTTTTCTTTAAGTTTAGAAACATGCTTTATGCTATCCGATATCATTAGTGGAAAATCTGCCTTTTCTTCTACATATGAGTCTTTACTGTCTGCTCTCTCTCTAACGATAACCTCCAGCGCGGCAGATAGTCCAAAAATTCCCGCTAAATTTTCCGTTCCTGCCCGATAACCAAATTCTTGTTTGCCCCCACATATTTGAGGGCATAATTTGGAGCCCTTTTTTACATACAAGAGACCAATTCCACGCGGACCATGAAGCTTATGTGCTGAGATTGAAAGCAGGTCCACTTTCAAATACTTAACTCCGAGAGAAAAAAACTCTGGGGCCTGAACAGCATCGGTATGAAAAGTAATTCTTGGTAAACCTCTTTTTATTCTTTCGATGTTGGCATTTTCGATAATATTTCCAATACTCGCAATAGGCTGGACAGCACCTGTTTCGTTGTTAACAAACATTACCGAAACCAATACTGTATTATCTCTTATTGCCTCTAGAATAGATTCTGGTGAAATTAATCCTTCTTCATTAGGCTTTATGTAGGTAGCATCAATTTTACCTTGTTTTTCAAGGTCCTGGACTGTATGCAATACTGCATGGTGCTCAATCATAGTTGTAATAACATGCGGCTCATCTATAGACTTATTAGCTTCAACTGTTCCTCTAATTGCCAAATTGTCTGCTTCGCTGCCTCCAGAAGTAAAGACAATTTCTTCAAATTCACAACCAAAAAAGAAAGCGATAAAATTCCTGGCATCGTTTAAGGCCTTACTGGCTTCTTGCCCAAAAAAATGAAGAGATGAAGGATTGCCAAAAAGTTGATGTGCCTTAATCATATTGTCCACTACTTTTTGATCTATTTTAGTTGTTGCCGCGTTATCGAGGTATATTTTGTTCATCTTTAGTTTTACTTAATATTGTTTGCAAGTTTTCTTAGATCACTAATACATTGTTTACAATTGGACTTTTCAAGCAAATCCTCATAATTATTCTTTGAAATCAGAAAAGCAACAGGCTCAGAGTACCTGTTCACTTGATAAACTTCCCCTAATTCAACTTCTTTGATAATCTTAGAGAGATCGCTTTGTAGTTTGTTAGTAGTAACGTTTTTCATAATACCGTGATTCCCTTCTCCTTTATAAGGAGAAGGTCAGGATGAGGAATATAACCTAAATCCTCACCCAACATCTTATCCTTTATCTAATTTTTTTAATTAGTAATATAACATTATATATAACACATAGATTTAACAGAAGTCAAATAATCAAAAGGAGAAAAATGTCAGAAGGAATGCCTAATCCAGCGTTATACGAAGAGTTGCGGAAGACAGAAGAGAGCAAAGTTGATGCAGCCATCGAGAGCCCAGAAGATATTGATACTATTATTCAAGACCTTCAAGCCGCTGGTCAAAATACCGAAGGAAAAGACTCCGATACGCTAAAAACTATGCATGCTTATCTCAAACAAAATCCGGAATCAAATTAGTAAGAATATAACGAAACAGAGCCGGCTCCTATAAGGGCCGGCTCTCAGTTTAGCAACCTGTTAGTGAACAGACTGCCGGATCTACTATCCTTACAGATTGATCACCTCCGAAGTATTTCCTGAAAATCACCTTGAGTCCATTAGCCATTTGTTTCGATGCGACTAGTCTAGTTTCCAGAGGCAGAAAACCAAAGGGATCGTCAATTACCACTCTTGTCTCAGGGCTCCCCTCAATGTCCCCAAAGATATACATATCCTCGGCAACCAAGGAAAACAGCTCGGGCGAGACTGAAAGATCGTCTATCATCTCTTGCGGAAGATCTTTCAATTCTGCCACCTTGATCGACGGTTCAGCCGGTACTATTATCACCGCCATCTCATTGCCTCCTGTGAAGATAATGATCGCTTTTATAGCGACCATTTGTAATATATACCAAAAAGGCACAAAATATTTTGTGCCTTTTTGCAAACCAGATTTATATGATTTGTATGATGTTACAAATAGATTATTTTTTATAAGCTTTAACAACTTTGTTGTATAGTTCTATCAAATTGTTACAGGAGTTATCGATAGAGAAATCTCCTACTCTCAAAATACCTTTTTGAGCAAATTTTTCACTAAGCTTTTCATCTTTAAGCAGCTTCAAAATTTTATCGGAAAAATCAGATACTGTAAGTTTGGTCAGAAATCCATCTTCACCATCATGTATTAAATCAGTCGGACCGAGTTTATTGACCGCAATTGGCGGCGTGCCAGAAGCCATTGCCTCAGCAATCACTATTCCTTGCGTTTCCGTAAAAGAAGGAAAGACAAAAAGATCAGACATTCCGAATATCTTATTGGCATCTTCTTTTGGGACCATACCAGTAAATGTGACCTCCTTGCCAATGCCTAATTTCTCAGCTTCCCTCTTAGTCTCTTCTAGTTCGGGCCCGCCCCCAACCATTAGCAAATGACAAGCAGGATATTCTTTTTTAATGCCTACGAACGATTTTAGCAGGAGTTTTAAGTTTTTCTCCTTAGCGATTCGAGACAAGTATAGCAATATTTTATAATTTTGAGGTATGTCATATTTTTTCTTAAGAGCTTGGGAATCATATCTTTTATAATTTTCTGGCACTATTCCAGTCATGATGACTTCAATTGGCTTATGCACGCCGTAGTGCCGTAGCTTCTTCTTTATTGGATTGGAGGGCGTTATAACCTGATCGCAAGTATTACAAAACCTTTTTGACATATTATTTAAATATCTTTTAGTGATTGGGGCAAGAATGCCAGAATAATGCACATAATCTTCAATCAGTGTATGGTACGTATATACAAGAGGCTTGTTGTACTCTTTGGCCACCAAACGAGCCAGTCTGCCCGCAGTAAACATGTGTTGAGCGTGTATGACATCCAGTTCTTTTACGATTTCAACTGGGACATATGTCTTAAGAATATTAATAGAAGGCAACATAACAGGATAAAGACGCTGTTTCGAATCCTCAATGGATGGAAAACGGTAAACCCTATGCTCTACTGTGGCGTTCTTGTTTTCCGGCGCGAATACAAACACCTCGTGCCCTCTATCCTCCAACGCTTTTTTGAAAGTCTGTATTGAAACTACAACTCCGTTCATCACAGGTGCGTAACATTCAGTAAAAATACCTATCTTCATAACCCCTCCATTAAATACCAAATAATTTTTTTGCCTTTTTGGTTGTTTCCGCTTCGACTTGTGCTAAGCTTAGACCCTTTATCTCAGCTATTTTTCTTGCCACCTCCACAACATATGTTGGCTCGTTTCTCCTTCCCCTGTAAGGCTCTGGCGAAAGATAAGGACAATCAGTTTCTATCATGATCGAACCAAGAGGAACTTTCTTAATCACTTCTTCAGCCGTTGTATTCTTTTTGAACGTAATATTACCCGTAAAAGATAGGGCAAATCCAAGATCGAGCACCTTGCAAGCCAGATCGTAATTCCCAGAGAAGCAATGGAACACGCCTCTTATGCCGCTATAACCTTTCAAGATAGCCAGAATGTCATTGTCTGATTCGCGGCTATGTATAATTGCCGGCAGTTGAGTTTCCATCGTTAAATCAAGCATCTGTTCGAAGCAAAATATTTGCTGTTCTCTTTTTGGATAGTGAGCGTATTGTGAAGATCTTTTTAAATAGTAATAGTCGAGGCCAATTTCCCCGATCGCCACCACCTTGTCCTGCTGAGTAAAGTATATCAAATCCCCTTGGGTTTCGATATTTAAATCAAGAGCCGACTCTGGATGAAGACCGACGGTGGCATAAATCTCTGGATACTTTCTAGCCAATTCCCATGATTTTTTAGAGGTGGCAACATCAACTCCAACGTTTATAATTCTCTCAACACCAGCAGCTTTTGCTCTCATCAAAGTAGCAGTCAAATCATTCTTATATTCGTTTGTGTCCAAATGGGCATGAGTATCTATGAACATATTTTTCGCTTGCTACTTAATTATTTCCCTTATCTCCAGAATTGAACATATAAAACACATAATACAACCACCATCGCTGCAGCAACATCTCGCTTAAATAGTTTTTCCTTAAACCAGATAGAAGACATGATGTATACCAAGAACGGACCCATTATCAGGATCATGGTAGTCTCAACTATACCAAGATTTTGGAAACCATAAAACTTCAATACCATCTGAATGACACCAAGCATTGCCGAGAGTATGGTTAATCCAAATGCCATAGTAGGCATTTTCAAAACTTTCGGCTTGAAAACGAGCGTAAAAACAAGTGCTATGATGAAGGTTCTTACAAAATACAACGCAACAGGTGAAAAAACACCTAAAAGTTCGTTTATTAAAATAGATTCGAAGGACATCAGCACCATTGCAAGCATCGTTCTCTTGGCTACTCTACTTACTTTTAAGTGGTGGCTTTTAAACCGAGCGAATATTAGAGCCAGCGAGGCTATAACTCCGGCGATGAATACACTCCAGCTTCTTTCGGCTGGTATAAAAATCTCAGCAAACATAATGGTGACGAGAGGAGAAAGCAGCATTATCAGCTCAAATTCGTGCAAATTTTCTTTCTGAATACCTTGATAATAAAAAACGTTCCAGAGCACAGCCACAACAGCCATTGCAATCAGTAAAATGATACTATTAAGGGTGAACATTTCTAGCTTAAAACCACCGAATTTAGGCATAAAAACTGCTGTGATGACAGCTAGCCATATGAAGAGTAGCGGAATAAAACGAAGCACTGGCACCTTATGTTTGGCCAATATTACTTTATCTGCCAGCACTCCCCCCCCATAGCCCAGAGAAGCAACAATCACTGAAAACATCTACCCTCCAATACAGTATCAATTGATAAATTCCTGAAATATCCCAATAACCCTGCTACAAAAACCAATTAAATCTCAAGCTAAGCTTTTGAACATCACTGGATTTGGTGCTTGATGCTTGATTTTTTTTGGTAATTGTTTCTTGTATCTTGGCGTTTTGCCCTATTCTTCGATTCTTGGAAACAAAACTTCTGGTTTTTTTTCTTCAAGCTGTTTTTTCATTTTATCAGATGTTTCAGGCATGAAAATCTCAAGCAAGTCGGCAATTTTTTCGAGCTGCCAATAGCATACATTCAAAACCCTGGTTAATTCAACATGGTTCTCTTCTTTAGCCAAGGACCAAGGCTTCTTTTCATCTATAAATGAATTATTTGCGCGGACGAGTCTCCAAACACTTGATAAAACTTGATCAAATTTGAACTCCTTAAGACCCTCGGAGTATTGGATGCTTGTTTCAGCCTCAATTGTTGAAAAGGATTCTTCGTCCAAAATAAGATAATTATCTCTTCGGTCGATCCTGACTTCGTACTTATTTATCATTGAAAGCGTCCTCTGTAATAGATTTCCAAGCTCATTACCAAGATCTTTCTGATAGAGCTCTGCGATCTTGTTCTCTGAAATATCTCCATCTTCCCCAAAAGGAAAGGCACGCAAGACAGCATATCGTGTTGCATCAGCACCGTATTTTTCCACCATCTTCACAGGATCTATCACATTGCCTAAAGATTTACTCATTTTGTGACCATCGATGGTAAAATAACCGTTAGCAAATACTGTTTTAGGTATTGGAATATCAAGAGCCAAAAGTACTGCAGGCCAGATAATGGCATGAAACCAAAGAATATCCTTACCAATAAGGTGAACATCGGCCGGCCAAAAGCTTTCTTTTTTGAATATTTTAGTCGCAGAAAAATAGTTTAAGAGAGCGTCAATCCATACATAGACGGTCTGAGTATCATCTCCAGGAAAAGAAATACCCCACTTCACTGCCTCTCGTGAAATCGAAACATCCTCGAGGCCTTGTCTGAGTTTGCCCAGCACTTCGTTCCTTCTCGAATCTGGTCCTACCTGCAATTCTCCACTCTCAATTATCTCTATCAATTTATCTTCAAACTTTGAAAGAAGAAAGAAATAGTTCTCTTCTGATTGCTTTATCGGGGCAATCTTATGATCGGGGCAGAGACCGTCAACCAATTCAGAAGTCTTGTAATATCTCTCGCAACCTACGCAATAAAGACCTTCGTAGCTTCTTTTCTCAACGTAGCCTTTATCTTTTAATTTAGCTACAATCTCACTTACAATCGCTTCATGCTCCGGATCACTAGTGCGAATATATTCATCGTAGCTTATATTTAGCTTCTTCCAAGCCTCTTTAAATTTTGGAACTAGATTATCCACGAACTCCTTTGGAGTCTTGCCTGCCTTTGAAGCCGCTTCTTCTATCTTGGCCCCATGCTCATCTGTTCCGGTTAAAAAGAATACCTCGTCTCCCTTTTTCCTATGATGACGAGCCAATACATCGGCCGCCACAGTAGTATAGGCGTGTCCTATGTGAGGAATGTCATTGATGTAATATATCGGAGTTGTGATGTAGAACTTTTTCATATGTCTCTTTTTTCCTCCCCTCTCCGAGGGGAGGTTGGGTGGGGTGTGATTAAATATTTATACTTCGATGGTCAAAAAATACACTCATCAGCTGATCGGTCGCAATATCTTGTAAGCTTATTAACTATAATCATCCTATCAAAATCCCCCACTCTTAACAATAACTATTATGCCACAAATCAAAAGCGGGCGCTTTTATGCAACCCGCTAGTCTCTCACCTCCTCTAATCTCCGAGCCTAAAGGCCCACATCCCTGTCGGCTCTGGACGGACACCCTTTTCACCTTTTTTCCTCAGCTTTCGCCTTCTCATTACCTCACCGTTGTAGAGAACGTAATATCCGCTCGATTCTGAGGAGCCAAACGGATCATAGTCCCCGGAATCTCTTTCTAGACTCCTGGTAGAATAATAAGAAATGGGAAAGAAATGGAATTTTGGCTGCAATCCAAATGCATCGCTCTCAAGTTTCAAGAGAATTACTAGCTTCCTGCAAAGGTTATGCTCTTTTTCATCCCTCGGGTCATAAGCAACGTCAACATCAGTCAAAATCGTGCCAAGCTCTTGTATAGTCCAAATAGCCGAATTTACATACTCTATAAAGCCACGTCTTGCCATCCGGCCTTTGAGATTTACACTGAGACGACAATCCCTGATCGTATCAGGATATTTGACGGCATGGCCATTTATGCGGACGATAGCTCTCCTGGCAATAGTGTTACGTTTTGATATCACTGTCGTTGATATATGCACCGGATGATAACCGGTAGCATGGACAACAACCACATCCCCATAACCAGCAGGAACCCCGTCTTCGTGCAAAAAATCACGATCCACATAGTCTAGTAGCGGATTATTATCCAGGTAGTTGTTGATTGGGCACTTATACAGATTGCCAATCTTCTTCTGACCAAGCATTTCACATCTTTGCTTCCAATCTTCGACTATCTTTTTCCCAACCGAGAACTTTGCCTCTCCGACCTTAAATAATGCGGCATACGGTGCTATCTCAACATTACTGCCAGAACACAGAAAGCAGTGCGTGCATTGTTCCCTGCATCCATAGTTTGTTTGGATTGTGACAAGTTCCCTACCCAAGATAGTTATCATCTCTTGACTGGATAACAACAAGCTCTGGAAAAGCCCTGATTTAGGACTTTCCACCACCGGAAGCTGATCGGCCAGACTTGCCGGAATTTCTCCCGACACAATCGCCCGCTGAACTTCCGATTTCAACAGCCTTCCTTCGTCTGACAGCGGATACCGCTGCCGCAAAAACGCCTTTGCAATCTTGAGATTGGCTTTTTCTACTGCCCCATCGAACTTGAGTATCTCGATTGTACTCACCTCTTTCTTATAGTGTACGACTATCGAACGTGATTATACAACAAAATCGCCAGGTCTGCAATGATCTGATCTATTTCTTATTAGCCATTAGGACAATTTGTTATCCGTTTGTAAAATTAGTCTTGTACTAAGCTCACAATCAGCCTCATGATTGTCTCTTTCTCTCCGGGTTCACTGTTAGCCACCAATAGTGCCAATGCCACAAGCGCCCGATCTGATATCTTTGTCTCTCCGTTTGGTTTGAAGAGAAAATTGTTTTGATCCAAAAAATGCAAAAACAAGAGTGCGCCAATGCGCTTGTTGCCGTCGACAAAAGGGTGATCTTTGATCACAAAATACAATAAATGCGCTGCCTTTTCCTCGAGAGAACTATTTGCATTTTCCACGGCGTAAGTTTTGTAGAGATTTTCTATTATTTCCTCAAGGCTGTTGTTGCACTCCTCTCCAAACTGGCAACCGGCAATACCTTTATCAACCAAATCGGCTCTTAATTGGTCAACGATTTCATGGCTTTTGTAATAATTGAGCGTGTACTTTGCCCGCTTCTCCCCAGCAATCTCAATTTTCCCCTCGTCATATTCCCCAAGTATCTTCCAAGTCTTTGAATACCGCTCTATCACGTCCAATATTTCTTTTTCACTGCCAGTCAGCTCTTTTGCTTTTGCTTTAGCGGTGATGAATTGAATAATTTTCTGCACTTCTGAGAACTTCCGTTCGTTGACAGCAAAGCCTTTGGTTAAATATTGTTTTAACATCTTAGTCGCCCAAATTCGAAAAGCAGTCGCCTTTTTTGAGTTCACACGATAGCCAACCGATATGGCAGCCTCTAAATTATAAAATTTGGTTTGGTAAACTTTTTCGTCCTCGGCAGTATGTGCAAAAACTGCACATACTGAATTTTCTTCTAGCTCAGCTGATCTAAAAATATTATTTAAATGCTTAGTTATGACAGAACGGTCAATATCAAAAAGTTCGGCAATTTGTTTCTGCGTAAGCCAAATAGATTCATTGCTCAACCTAACTTCTACTCTGGCTTTACCATCGCCTTCATAGATGATTATTTTATTGTTATCACTTTTCATAGCCCACTCTTTATATCAATATCTACAGAAAAAATGAAATAATAGTTCAGAATGTAATTGCTCACCTCACTGTCATTTCGACCCGAATTTGTTTGTCATCAGTATGATTATAAATATTTCACCATTTCAAGTTCATCGCAAGTGCAAGGGTTGCCGCAAAACTGGCACCAAAATCCTTTTGGACCTTTTTCTTGTGAGTATTCGTGCCAAGGTTGTTTGTGCAATTTTATTGGCTCGAAGCCAAATGAGAAAAATAATTTTTCAGAGGCATTGCCAGGAGAGCTTTTAGAAGCGTGGACAATGATAGCTTTTGAACCCCACTCTTTCTGCTGCTTTATTGTCTTTTTAACCAATTGCCTTCCTACTCCTTTGCCCTGAAAATCTTTTCTGATTGAAACTAAGGCAATGTACCCAATATCTTTTTTCTCAAGCTCAATCTTATCGAGAGCAAAAAATTCATCATCTATTTCTTCAAATATTTTTCCAGGATAGCGCATATTAAGCATACCGACTACCTTATCATTATCTTTAGCAAGCAAAAGCTCACCCTGCGCTGAACTTTGAATTTTCTCTATGGTCATATCCCACTTGTAAAGATTTTCTTCAATAAGGCGCAAAGCCGCTTCGTAATCTTGTTGGGTTATAGGATTTGTTATTTTAATATTTGAATTCATGAAAATTTCTTAAACGGCCAACAAAGCGGAAGGGCCGAAACGACAACATAATGATAGATTGCCGCGCCTCCCAATGAATCGAGATGGCTCGCAATGACAATAATTAAAAATTAACTGACTAGCTGACTAGCTGACTTGCCGATCTGCTTTCGAACAATGAGCACTAACTCACCCTTCATCTTATGGTTCAGCAAATCAGCGATAACTTCATCGATTTTTCCACCCCAATATTCTTCAAACATTTTGGTTGATTCACGGGCGATAAATATTTCAGTGTTCTCGCCAAAATACGACTTAAAATCCCCCAGAGTCTTCTCTAAACGCATTGCAGACTCATAGATGACAATTGGTATCTTCAACAGAGAAATTTCTTTAAATTTGGTCTGACGACCTTTTTTCTTTGGCAAAAATCCGGCGAAATAAAATTCCTTTTCGATCATTCCACATACGCTGGCAGCTGCAGTTAAGGCACTCGCTCCCGGGACAGGAACTACCTTAATTGGTGATTGGAAATTGGTAATTGAAAATTCTCTTATCTTCTGAATAAGAGCTTGTCCCGGATCCGATATTCCAGGTGTCCCCGCATCTGTAACAAGCGCAATATTTTTACCTTCCGATAACTGCCCGATAATAAATTCGATTTTAGATAACTTAGAATGCTGGAAGTATGAGGTTGTCGGAGTTTTAATTTCAAAATGGGTCAAAAGGTTTTTGGTCACTCGAGTGTCTTCACAAGCAATCAAATCAACTTCTTTTAAAATACGAATAGCCCTGAGAGTCATATCCTCAAGGTTACCTATCGGTGTCGCAACAATGTATAAAGTTCCTGCTTCTTTTTCCATAACTAAATATTATACCACAATATAACCAATAATATAAGTATTACCTAATAGTTCTCGATTCGCTCGAACAATAGAGTACTGGATCCAAAATTAAGTCTGAATGAAGCACTATTAGAAAAGTGAATAAATAGTTGCCAGGCCGGCAATAATCATGAAGATCGTAATTGCCCAGCCCAACACGGTAGTTGTTTTGCCGTTCACTCGACTCCCCATTATCTTCTTGTTGGCTGAAATCAGAACGATTAAAACCAGCACAACCGGCGCCACTAAGCCGTTAGCGACAGCAGAGTATATCAAGGCTTTGATCGGATCAAGACCGATAAAATTTAGTCCCAACCCAATTAGCATTGATATCATGATCACGCCATAGAAGGAGTATGCTTGGCTTAATTTTTTATTTAGACCTTCACGCCAACCAAAACTTTCAGATATAGCGTAAGAGGCGGAACCGGCAAGTACAGGAACAGCCAAAAGACCAGTACCTATAATACCCACTGCGAATAGAAGATAAGCTGCATCGCCCGCCAAAGGTCTCAAAGCAGCGGCTGCATCAGAGGCAGTAGCAATGTTTGTTATGCCTGTTGCATTCAAAGTAGCCGCACACGCAGTAATGATAAAAAACATCACGACGTTAGACAGGAACATACCGGACCATACATCAGCCCGCATGTCTGTTATTTCCTGGTCTGATGTTTCGCTTTGACGGCTTTTGATATTAGTTTTGCCCGCTAATATTTCTTCTTCTACTTCTTGTGAGGTCTGCCAGAAGAAAAGATACGGTGAGATAGTGGTACCAAGAATAGCGCAAATCAAAATAATTTGATCTTTAGAGAAAGTTATAGATGGAGTGACTAGATGCTTTCCGACAGCCCCCCAATCCAGTCCCTTTATCAATAATGTGGAAAGAATATAAGACAGCAGAACCAAAGCTAGCCATTTTAATATACGTGCATACTTTTTGTAGGTTGAGAATATTTGAAGCAAAAGGCAAAACAAAGTTATGCCTACCACCAACACCCCAAAACCTATCTGCGGATACAGCAACTGTGCAGCCTTTGCCATTGCGCCCAAGTTGGCTCCAATGTTGAATGTATTGGCAATAAAAAGTAATATTGTACAAGAATAAAGCACCCAACGCGGAAAATGTGCTCGAATATTCGCCGCCAAACCTCTTCCGGTAACTAGCCCTATGCGGGCGCACATTTCTTGAACAGTGGCCATAAGAGGAAAAGTAAAAATAGACAACCAAAGCAGCTGAAAACCATATCTTGCGCCGGTTTGGGAATAGGTTCCGATTCCAGACGGGTCATCGTCCGAAGCGCCTGTTGTCAGGCCCGGACCCAAAATATGCCAAAAATTCTTGGCCGATTTCACAGGTCTCTGATTTGCTATCTCTTTCGCAACATACTCTGATTCGGCGATTGTTTTATCAAGCGCTTTTGCTGGCGATTCAGCCAATTTTTCAAAAAAACTTTTCCCCATCCTGCCCCTCAAAAAATGTTAATAACCAAGACACAAGATACAATGACCAGTTAATATTCAATTTCCAATACCCGTTTAAAATTTGTACTTGATTATTGTGGTTTACTTGGTAATTGTTTCTTAATTATCGGTTATTTTAAAAGTTGGCAAAGCTTTTTCCATTGGTCGATAGTCAGCTCCTGCGCCCTTACCGTTTCCTTAAGTCCTATCTTGATAAGTATATCAGAGACTGTTTTTCTATCCAATTGGTATCCGGAAGATAAATTATTGACGAGAGTCTTCCTTCTAGCCGCAAACCCTATATGAACACAACGGAAAAATTCTTTTTGATCCTGAAGACTCACGACTGGAGACTGATAACTAGCAATCCGAAGGATTGCACTATCTACTTTAGGAGCGGGGAAAAACGAATCAGCTCTCACAATATCTACAATCTCAGGCTTGCCGAATAGCTGTACGGATATTGCCAAAGTAGACATGCTGCCTGGCTTGGCGCACACCCTCTCTGCCACTTCTTTTTGAACCAATATTACCATTGACTGCGGCCTTTTTTTCTTGGTCAAGAAGAGCTCAAATATTTTTGAAGTGATAGCATAAGGTATATTGGCCACTACTTTATATGGCCTGCCGGCAATGATATCGTCCAAATTTAGCCTCAGTGCGTCAGCGTTGATAAGAGTAAAGCGATGCAAAGAATCGATAATTTTATAATTTAGATCAATTACAATATTCGCATCCTCTGTCTTTTTTATCTCCTTGCCTTCCCCTAGAAGTTCTGCCTGATACTTATTGCTCAAATGTGAAGGCAACAATCCGGCAAGATCTCTATCTAGTTCAACGCTGATTAAATGACCGGATTCTTCAACTAACCTTTCCGTCAGAATGCCTGTCCCTGGACCTATTTCTACTACCAATTCTTCCGAATTCAAGTCGGCAGCTTCTACTATCTTATCCAATGCAGCTTTATCAACTAAAAAATTTTGCGAAAATCTTTTTTTCGCCCACAATCCATGCTGTTTAAGGTAATTCAATAACTCTTTTTTATTTGATAGATCAATCATATTTGTATTATTCGTCACCACTAGCTTTGCTCAAAAGCTCATCTCTTCGGTGAGTAGCTATAAATTCTTGGGCATTTTTTAAGTCTTCAGGAAGCTTGTTTTTCAGATCAGAAATATTCATATTATTTTTTTCAATTTTACTTTGCAAATCTAACGATTCGCTTTTCAGGGTTTTTTTATGAAAAAAGCTTAGGCTACCGGCTTTTTTATACTCTTCTTCAACATCTGCCAACTTTTTGTTCAATTTTTCGGTATCTCTATTAGCTTGTTTAATTCCATCCAATATAGAAGATGAAGATCTTACCAGCTCTTCGCACCGATCGTATTCCAACACTTGAGCATTTTGCTTCCAATTACTGTCAGCCTCTGCATGCCTTTTTGCTTCATTTGTTTTATATAGATCATCAATAGCTTTTTTTGCCATTTCTGTCTGTTCGGGGGTAAGAGGAGATTCTTCTGGTGCAAGTTTATCTCCATCATGCCCAATCGGCGTCTCTTCTGCCAATTTTCCCATTTCACTTTTCTTGTCAATCAATTCGCGTACACCAGGATCGACGCCTGGCCCTTCTGGCTTTTCCATATCAGATTCCAATCTATAATAAAGTTCAATTTTTTACGGATCAAACAACGAGCCACTAAAGACTATCAACTAACAGCTTATGACTGCCAACTAACGACTAACGACTTATGACTAACGACTTATGACTAACGACTAACAACTGCTTTACGGTATTGGCCATCTTCCACGCAGATTGTGGCTCCATGCCCAAGCCGTAGTATAAATTTGAGCCTTTGCGTCCCAAACAGAAGCGCCAGAATATCCGGCCTTTGCCGAAGCCGATCCCCAAAATCCTTCTTCGTACTGAAATAAGCCTTTATATTTACCGCCGTCTAAGTTTGGATTTCCGTTTGACTCGGCCATCATGCGATGACAAAGTTCGTTAGCAGAAAGATCGTATTTAGTAGCGGCATCGATCACTATATCGTTGAATTTACATCGAACTGTTATCACAGGTTTAGTGCCTATGATGAGCACTTGAGTGACGGGCTTTGTGGTGATTTCATTTTTAGTCATTGTCCTTGAAATCTCTTCCCCGTCTTCTCTTCGTACCAAGTAAGTTTTTGTTCGCACCCCTTTGGCGCCAGCTATTTCCACCTTGGTTTTACCCTCGTCAAGGGTTTTGTCTTCCTTTTTAGTGATCTGAAAATCAATCGCTTCTTTGACTTCAACGTTAGTGATAGCAACACGAATAATAATTAGATTCATTTTATCTTCTAATTCATAGTTGGAAGCAAAATTTATTTTGTCGTCATCTCCGAGTTCGATATTTTTTTCAGAAAGTAATTCTCCGACTGTTTTGGCCCAACTTCGAAAAACATGATTCTTTTTACCATCCTTAATATAATGAGTAGGGGCTCGACGTAAAGTAATCTTGCTTCCTATTCCCATTTTGATATCAGGGAATGCAGAAAATTTGTCTTCAGCAAATGGCGTGGCGCCCAATTCTTTTGCAATCAAAAAAGGATCAGTTTCCAAACTTAATCCTTTAATTTCGCTTACGCTGCCGTCCGGATTTATGATCTGCACCAAATAAGGCCGACTCACCTTAGCCATGCTAAATGATTCGTCTGCCGATACTCCCTTGACCATTAGTAATGTCATTACAATCGCAATCGGCACTATGAGGCCGAAAGAAAAATAATGAACAAAATGTTTCATTAAGATCTATTATACTATAATCCTTAACCGATTCAAAGACTAGAAAGATATGTGTTAGCACTCCATGATAATGTCACCAAGTAGGACTCTTTAGAAATGTCACCTTTCCTGGATTTAATATGGAATACTTAAGTATGTAAGCCATTAAGATCTGGGGAGGGATAAATTGGAATTTGTAACAATGAATAAAGCTGAACTTGAACAAGTTGGCATTTTTGAGAGACTCGTAAAAAAGGAACTCAAACAGAAGGAAGGT
>JBBQQK010000015.1:0-17006 GCA_038216025.1 Patescibacteria group bacterium | reverse complement strand
GGGCATGGTTCCGAAGTAAGGTCCGCTTTCATGCTGAACTTCTTGTTTAGGGCAACGAATGTTATCCCTAAGGTGATTATCAATACGGCGGTTGATCCGTATACTATCTTAGCCTTTGGAGATAGCTTTTTTAGTAGTTTCATCTTTCCTCCACAAAAATTATGAAAATATTAATTATACTCTAAATGATACGCCAAAAAATAAAATATATATAGACCTGTGATTATTATTTTTTGAATGTGAAACCAATATTTATCCGCAAAACCTATTATTTTGTTTTTTTATGAAAAATCAATGATTTCTAAGAAAAATATGTTATAATCCTTGTTATAATACAAGAGTTTAATATCATGGAGTTGAGTAATGGACGCCAAGCAAAAATTGAAATTGTTTAAGATTGAAGTTGAAAAGGAACTAAAAGAATATTTTAAGGTTAAAACAAAAGAAGCTGCAAAGATATCTCCATACTGCAAGGAGTTGATGGAGCATATTTCTGACATTACTATGCGGGGCGGAAAAAGAATTCGAGCTGCTTTACTTTATTATAGTTATTTGGCGCACGGCGGTACTAATAAAAAACAGGCTTTGAGAGTATCCATGTCTATGGAATTGGCTCAAACATTTCTGTTAATTCATGATGATATCATCGATAATGATTCTTTGAGACGCGGCGGGTTAACTATACATAAATCATACGAGTTATTAGGAGAAGAGCGTTACCATGGAAAAACAAATACTAGAAGTTTTGGTTCATCTGTTGCTCTGTTGGCGGGCGATTTAACATCTTCTTTGAGTAATGAGGTTATTGCTGAATCAAGGTTTGCAGCTAATTTTATAAGTCAAGCTCTTCTTGAGCTTAATCAAATGTATACCAAAGAATATTATGGACAATTCCTTGATGTTCTCTCTGAGTTACGAGAGGATGTTGGGCCAAAAGACGTTATCCTTACGCATCAGTTAAAAACTGTTCCTTATACTTTTGATAGCCCAATCAAGATAGGAGCTATTTTGGCTGGCGCTAGTAGTAAAAATCTGCACAAGTTAAGCGATTACGCTTCACCATTGGGAGTTGCTTTTCAGATACAAGACGATATTTTGGGTATGTTCGGATCTGAAGAAAAAGTAGGCAAGCCTGTAACATCTGATTTGAGAGAGGGGAAGAGAACTCTTTTGATATTAAATGCACTGGAAAAGGCCAATAAAGAGCAAAAATTGACTATTGAAATGAATTTGGGAAACCGCAGAGTAAACGTCAAGGGTTTGAAAGATGTGAGAAAAGTGATCAAGGATACAGGGGCGTTTGATCGTTCCAGAAAATTAGCAAAAAAATATGTTAACGATTCTCTTAAATCCTTATCAAAAAACAAAAATTTGAGAGGAGAGGGAAAAGATTTTCTATTGGGTATAGCTGAACATGTAGTAAATAGAGAGTACTAATTTGGGAAACTTCAGTTTGAGTATTGGCGTGTCTAATTTAACAAGTTTGTTTGGTCTAAATAATTTTTCAGTTCGCCACTTATTACGTGCCGCGTTTTTTTGAGCTCATTTAAGTTTTTTGCTCCGACCAACAGCATTGTGGTCTTTATTTCGCTGATAATCCTTTCAATTTCGAGGTCCAGAGTTTTCTGATTTTTCACAGCTGCCAAAAACAAAGGTTTCGCTATTCCGGCTAGTTTAGCGCCTAGCACAATAGACTTAATGATGTCTTGACCTGTTCTTACTCCGCCAGAGGCAATAACCGGTATATCTATAGCTTTTTTACATAATATTAGACTAGCGCAAGTTGGAATACCCCAGTTCCTGAAAGCTTCTCCTGTAACAGAACCTCTATAGCCTTCAACGGCTGCCCAAGAAGTACCGCCACCCCCTGCAATATCGATTATGTTAACGCCCATTTTTTGTAGGTGCTCTGCTGTATTGGGATCAATCCCATTTCCTACTTCCTTAATAAGAACGGGAAAATTCAAAGTTTTGCAGACCTGTCTGATTTTAGTAAAAGCGCCTTTGAAATTTTCAATACCTTCAGGTTGGGCAATTTCTTGTAACGCATTTATGTGGATATAGAGGGCATCAGCCTTCAACTGCTCTAATGATAATTTTAATTTGTTAATGTCAAAGTCTTTGGAAAGCAAGTAATCTATTCCGATGTTCCCAATTAATAAAATATCAGGAGCATAGTTCCTGACTTCATATGTGTAGGCTAAGTTTAATGAGTTGATCATTGCTTTTTGAGAGCCCACTGACATAGCAATGTTAAATTTCTGAGCGGCGCGCGCCAATCTGGCATTTATTTCTGCAGCTTCATGGGTCCCCCCTGTCATAGAGGAAATGATAATCGGTGCTGATAATTTCTTGCCGAGGAAAGAAGTTTCAATAGATATTTTAGAGAGGTCTAGCTCTGGCAAAGTTTTTGGCAGCAATTGAATATCATCAAAACCTGTTTTAATACAGGATGATGTATCTTCGAACCGGATTATATTAATATGTTCTTTTTTTCTCTTGATTATATTCATAAAATCTTCTTCTGATGTACCAATTATATCACTATTTTCTTTTCTATAAAAGGGCATAAAAACAAATTAAAGAGCAATTATTGTTTAAAGTTATCTTTTATTGTTAAAGAAAGCATTGAAATTTGTGAAAAAATATGACAAATAACTCATGCGGTAAGGGTAAAAGTAATATATGGAAGATAAATTAGGGAATAAGTTAGCTGATCAAAATACAATCAGAAATCCTTTGTTAATACAAGCTTTTAACAAGATTGATAGACGGGAATTTGTTCCTGTGCTTTTTGGAGACCAAGCTCACATCGATGCCCCCTTGCCGATTGGTTATGATCAGACAATTTCACAACCTTCAACCGTCGGCTTTATGCTTGAATTGCTTGATTTGCAAGAAGGCCATGTCGGCTCGGGATCTGGTTGGACCACGGCTCTTCTGGCGGATATTGTTGGAGCAAACGGATTTGTTATTGGAGTAGAAATAATAACCAGTTTAGTTGAAAAAGCCAGGTCTAACTTGGATAAATACCCTCAATTATCAGCAGAGATAAGGCTTGCAGGCGATGAAATTGGCTTAGAGGACGATGTTCCATGCGATAGAATTCTTGTTTCTGCGGCGGCAGATAATATTGAACAAGAATTAGTAGATCAATTGAAGGTTGGAGGGAAATTAGTTATGCCAGTTGGCGGATCTATTTTCTTGATTGAAAAAACGGATGAGCAAGGCTACCAAACTGATGAATACCCGGGTTTCGTTTTTGTTCCACTAATAAAATAAAGTCCATTATCAATTATTATTTAATGTGCCGGGAGGCAGAGTGAACTCATCAAAAATCAAGTCTTTATTGTTTTTAATCACAGTATTAATTCTGTTATATTTCGTGCCTACACACAACGATAATAAACAAGGAATTCTGCCTGATTTGCAGAAGGAAAGTCTATTGTCATCAGCGCAAGAAGGCTTCACTATTGAAAAAACGTATTTATACGATTATGCTGGAGGGGAAGGCTACGGAATCGTCAGAAGAACATATAACTCAGGGGAATTTGTACTTGCAGCTGAAGCAATCGTACCCAGCGGTCAAAGTAAATGCAGTGTAATTATTTCAGATCGTTCAGGTGTTATTGTCGAAGAATTTTTTTTGCAGCAAGATAATTTAAGTTATTTTGGCGATTATCATTCAAAAAATAATCTGATGAGTTATAATAATGTTAATATAAGGTGTGAGCAAGATAGCGGATTAGTAACTATTCTTGAGGGGAGTTTTGATGGAGCGGATCAGTACTAGGAGGATAACAACAATATTTTTAATAATATTGTTTATATTCGCGATCGCAATGATGCAAAAAAACCGCATTTCCGCGGATGTCGAAGAATCAACTACCGTAAATTTCTCTATTAACATAGCAGGGAAAAGCCATAAATTTTCAATGGCAAAATACATGGATCCTGCTCAGACCGACAACCCCAAGTACATTCTTAGCGAAAAAAATGGTCTCTCGGTAAAAAAAATATCTATAGAAAATTTAGGACAAGATGCAATGCTTTGTTCTAAAAGTCTGATCTATTCGCCCGATAATACTCCGATGATCTGTTTAAAAGCTACTAGTGGTGTTCATTCGGAAAATTTAGTTCTTATTAAGTATACGCAAAACGGATTTTCTATTGTGGATACAATGATAAATAATAAACCATCCGCAATATTTTCCGATCTACCTAGATTTGCTTTTATCGACTACAATAGCGATGGTTTCGATGATATTATTGCTGACCAGAGAGACTATGATAAAGTTCCAATGGTTGATACGGTTAGCTACTACTTTAAAAACTCCAAAGATGGCTTTATACTAGATAAGAAGGAAGAAAAGCAAGAAGTTGTTAAATAAATATTAAGGAGGGGAAGGCATGAAAAAAATTAAAATTGCTTTAGCTGCAGCGGTTTTGTTAGTATTCGCTAATCTCTATTTTTTGTATTGGTCCGAAAAGGATAACTTACAAATTGCAGCAGAGGTTAATACCAGTGAGGAAGGCGGACGTGTAGCTGGTGCTGATTTATCTGACGGTTACTCTACTAGGTTAGCAAAAACACTCAAGGATAAGGGCGTTATGCTATTTTGCTCTAAAGACATTGATGAATGTAAAGAGCAGATAGATCTCTTTGGTAAAGATGCAGACTACCTTGATTATGTGGAATGCGACGCCAAACTAACAGGCGCCAATAACGATGAATGTGCTGCTCATTCTATTGATGTGTATCCCACTTGGCTATACGAAGATATTAGAATCGTCGGTATTCAAAAGCTTTCAGATTTGGCAAAAATGATCAATTTTAGCTCATATGCTCCTTAAAGGTTGGGGATAACCGCTTTCTCTGCTTTAACCTTTTCCGACATTAATTAAAAATAATCTAGAGTTT
Organism: Patescibacteria group bacterium; assembly: GCA_038216025.1. Lineage (GTDB taxonomy): Bacteria > Patescibacteriota > UBA1384 > XYA2-FULL-43-10 > 1-14-0-10-43-13 > JBBQQK01. Next base: position 12,085 of record JBBQQK010000015.1, on the reverse strand, counting down.
GGCTTAAAAAAAACTTATTATAGAACAGCACAATTACAAATATCTCCTGTGCATTCATGCTGTAAAATTTGTATACGTTAATAATCTGATTGACAAGAACAAAACCCCCTTAATACAATAATAGGGTAATCAAATCAAAAATAAGGAAGGAGGTGAAAAAAAATGGAGGCATACTGTGTTAAATGTAAAGCAAAACAGGAAATGAAAGATCCAAATCCTGTAACAATGAAAAACGGCAAGCCAGCTACTCAGGGCACATGTCCTGTTTGCGGTACAAAAATGTTCCGTATCGGCAAAGCAGCTTAAGTTTAGTTTGTTTTTGAAACAAAGCAAAAATGCCCATTATTGGGCATTTTTGTAATGACAAGATAATTAGACCAACTTTAATAAATTTATTGCATAATCAAAAGTGCCATCTTTAGTAACCACAACATCATAATTTTGTAAGTAAGCGGGCAAACTTTTTTCGATATTATTATTTAAAAATCCAATTTTTATCAAAGCTCTACTGTTAAAGCCTTTAGACATTGAGCTGTCATCTAAACTGTCGCCCAAAAGTATAATATTTTTACGGTTTTTGATTTTGTTGTAAAAAGGAAAACTACTAAGGATAGATTCGTCTTTATTCAAAGAGTGAACGATTGGCTCTTTGGCGCTCATCATGAATCCCTTTTTATCCCAGACAAATTCATTCGATACAACATATATGCCGTCTGCGGTCCCGAAGTGCTTTTTGAAAAACATTTCAATCGATTCGCGGCCAAGGCCACTGGCTGATATTATAAGCAAGGGAATGTTCTTCTCTTGCAGGATTTTGAGGAAATCAGAAAATCCTTCACGCGGTACAATTTTTGGGGAATCAACAGCTGCAACTATATCTTTTTTGTTTAGTCTGGATTCAATCAAAAGATCATAATGCTTGGTCCACCATGTCTTCATGGCTTCCTTTTTTTGAATATTTGAGACAGAGGGATCTATTTCAATGGAGTGGTATTTATTGAATAAAAAATGAGCCTTCTCGGCATAATCGGCAGTTAGATGTTTGCCGTCACGCAATATTGATATCAAGGAAGGGATTTCCTTTCCATCGAAGAAAGCTTTTGTGATTGTCTTATCGAAATCGGCCAAGATGTGCAATCCGTCAGCCTTGCCATTGGCGATTTGGGAGCACAAACCATGAAATCTTTTTTTATCAGAAATGAATATTTTTTCCATTGAACGACAGTCTCCTTTTGAAACTAGAAAATTATAGATACTTTAGCATGTAGGTTTGTTTATGTTTATAGCCAAGCTTACGAAAGTATTCTCTTGCACCTATCCCGGCAATAACGGCAATCCTTTTGTATCCATTTTCTCGAGAAATCATTTCGGCTCTTTCCATCAGTTGCTTTCCGTACCCTTGATGTTGTGTGGAGTGGTTCTGTTTCCCAATTGCGGTTTGAGGCCCGTAAGTATGAATTTCACGAATTAGAGCACAATTTTTAAGCATTTTTAGTGATTGGTTGTTTTTTGTGAGGCGCAACCGCAACATGCTTATCAGTTTACCGTTTTTTGTTTCGACTGATAAAAAATGCTCAATGCCGTCAGCACTTTTATATATTCTTTTTACTAAAGATGTGCTGCCGAAGTTCTTTTCATCTTTAATCTCACGACAGCGTATACATTGGCAAGTCTTGCCTGATTTTTCCATCTTGCTCAGAACGACTTGGCGTAAATTCGAGATAGCCGCGCCGCCCTCTACGATGTAGTCAGCGGGAATATCACGTATGACTCTTTCAACTCTGCAGTAAGGCGGTATAAATGCCTTAACTTTGCTTAAGAGGTCAACTAATTCGTCCTGTGTATAGGGCTTGTATTCACCTCTAATATAGAGATCATATATATCGGCCTCTCGGACAAGAGCTAACGGATAAATTTTAATATGGTCCGGACAATAAACTGGATCGGAAAACAATCGCTCGAACATTTTTAGGTCTTTTTGAAATGTGGAGCCGGGCAAATTTAACATCATTTGGTATGAAACCTTAAAGCCAGCGTCTTTGAGCATTTTAGTGGCGGAGATGGTTTGCTCAATGTGGTGTCCTCGATTGTTTTTGTCTAAAACATCATTGTAAATTGATTGGACTCCAAGCTCAACCTTTGTGACTCCAAGTTTTCTCAGGCGAAGAATCTCCTCTAAAGCGATATAATCAGGCCTTGTTTCTATGGATATCTCAACTATGCGAGATTTGGCCGTTTCATTCGCGTTCTGTAATTCAACAAGGTTCTGTTTTGAAGTTGAAGGTTCGTTATTGAAATCATTTGCCGCCCTGAATATTTCTTTGATAAATTTTGTTTGGTAATGCTTTGAATAATAAGACCACGTACCGCCGATTATTCGAATATTCACTTTGTCAGTAAGATGTCCGACTGCCTTGAGGGCACTTAAGCGGCTAGTGGTTTGCCTGTACGGGCTATATTCACACGTTTGAGCTCGCATTACGGCAGGCTCATTTTTTAGATATGATTTGGGCGCATTTTTTTGCGTAGGACAATAAAGGCAATTATTTGGACAAGGATAAGGTTTCGTGAGAACCGAGACAACTACGATCCCCGATTGGGATCTTGTCGATTTTAGTTTCAGTATGTTTTCAATTTGTTCGTTTTTTGGTATAATATTTTTTTGACGAAGAGATGCATAAGCTTTAACTAGTTTGTCCTTTTGCATAAATGAGCATTTATTGTTCCTGGAGAAGCTCCTCTGGATTCGCGAAAATACTTCACTGTCAATGTGATCCTGATTCGTTAATTCAATTATTAATTTTTTAGCTAACTCATCCATGAATAAAAATCTGACTGATTCAATTTTACAAAAGACAACTATTGATTATAACAATATGGCGCCTAAATTTTCAAGCACCAGGAGTTTTCTTTCAAACGACCTGTTGGAATTGGAAGAATATAGAGAAGATGGCGATAAGATTCTAGACCTGGGTTGTGGCAACGGTCGTTTTTTTGAAATGTTGGACGGAAAAAATATTGAATATACTGGCGCCGACGTCTCTAATGAATTGGTTAAAATAGCTAGAAAAAAGTATCCTAGCACCACTTTTGATTTATTAAAAGATCCGATAAAGCTGCCCTATGGGAGCAATAAATTTGATAAAGTTTTTATGCTGGCAGTATTTCATCATATCCCCGGTAGAGAAGTTAGAATTGAATACCTACGGGAAATTTTAAATGTTTTAAAGCCAAAAGGGCAGTTGATTCTTACTTGTTGGAATTTATTAGAAAATAAAAATATACGCAGAAAACTATTCAAGAATAATATTTTAAGAATGTTGAAATCCAACAGTCTTGGTAAAAATGATATTTTAATTGACTTTAAGGATGGCGATAAAATCCTTGCAGAGAGGTATATTCATTGTTTTAGTGAAAGTGAATTGATTAGAGATTTTGAGCAAGCCGGCTATAAAGTCTTAAATTCTAAAATCATGAGAAGAGGAAAAAGGGGATTATACTCAAACATTTTAGTTATCGGACAAAAAGAGCAGGAGCTAAATGCAAGATAGACAATTGAATTGGCAGGCGATTTGGCCTAATATTAAAATGACGATAATTCATTAAATATAAAATTATGAAAAAAATAGATTTGTTGTTCGCTTTATTACTATTGCCTGTTGATATATTAATGATAGTTTTTGCTTTTATTTGTGCATATTATGCAAGAATGGATCTGGAAGTTCTTCCTGCCTTTTCTACAACTCCAATTCAAGAATACCTTCGTTTTTCATTCTACTTGATCCCTGTCTGGATCGTGCTCATGGCTATCAATGGAATGTACGCAATCAGGAGCAATCGAAGCAGGATCGATGAGTTGTTTAGAATATTTAGTTCGTCATCCGTAGCGATGCTCTTTTTAGTAATTTGGTTCTTTTTCTCTCACACCTTTTTCTTTTCCAGAATAATTTTAGCCTTTACGTGGGGATTTAGTGTATTCACAATATTTTTTGGCCGTCAGATCATTGTGTCCACACAGAAAACACTACTAAAATATGGAGTTGGCAGCCGAAACTTGTTGTTAATCGGTGACAATAACACTTCCGAGGAAGTTTGTGAGTATCTTTCAATACATAAAGAGTTGGGATATATAGTTAAAGGAGTTTTGAATCTTGATGGGAATAGTAGTAAATTTGGTTTAAAAATTCTAGGCTCAATAAATCAATTAAAAGAGAAGATAGGACCTTTGGGAATCGATGAAGTTATTTTAACTGATATAAATATTTCAAAAGTAAAAATACTGGAAGTGATTCAGATTTGTTCTGATTACAAATTGGTATTTAAATACATGCCTGATACATTATCTCTCATGAGTTTAAATGTATCTTCTGAGCTTATAGGTTCGATGCCTGTGATGGAGCTGAAGCCAATTCCGCTTGATGGCTGGGGCAGGATCACCAAAAGAGTGCTTGATTTGACAATTGCTATTTTACTATTTCTACTTACTCTGCCGTTTACGATTATCATTGCAGTATTAATTAAATTATCATCAAAGGGTCCGGTGTTTTATTCTCAGCCCAGAATAGGACGGGATGGAAGTATATTCAACTGCCACAAGTTCAGAACTATGTATTATGACAAGTGCGATTTCAAGGGAGGTACAAAGTGGACAACAGCTTCCGATACCCGCATCTCGGCCATCGGTAAAATTTTAAGAAAAACAAATTTTGATGAGATTCCTCAGATTTGGAATATATTGCACGGCGAAATGTCGTTCGTTGGCCCAAGGCCTGAGCAGCCCAAACTTGTTAAAAAATTTGAAAATGAGATCCCTGAATATTTCAAGCGTCATCGAGTTAAGGCCGGTCTGACAGGATGGGCCCAAGTAAATGGGTTAAAGGGCGACACATCAATCAAGGAAAGAGTCCGTTACGATATATATTATATAGAACATTGGTCTTTCTGGCTCGATATACAAATATTAATTAAAACAATCTTTTTAATAATAAATGAATCAATTTTTGGAAAAACAGAATATCGCCCTCGTACATGATTGGATAACAAATGTAGCGGGAGCAGAAAGAGTGCTGTGGGAGATATCCTCTCTTTTTCCTGATGCGCCAATTTATACTGCAGTTTTTGATAAGAATAGGGCTAAGAAATTTTCAACAAAAGACATAAAGACTTCAATTTTACAGAATATTCCGTTTTCTAAAACAAAAAGAGAATTATTGATACCTTTTACTCCTTTTGCTTTCGAGCAATTCGATCTGAGTAAGTATGATATTGTAGTATCGTCTACCACCATGGCAGCTAAAGGGGTGATCACAAAACCCAACGTTAAACATGTATGCTATTGTCATACGCCGCCCAGATATTTATGGGAGCCCGATCTTGATCCAAGAGCGAATGCTGGAAAATTCAGCTTTCTTAGGAAAATTACTGCCCATAAAATGCGGATTTGGGATAGACTTGCCGCTGATCGCGTTGACCTTTTTGTGGCGAATTCAAATTATACCGCTAAAAGAATCAAAAAATATTATGGCAGGGACGCAAAGGTTGTATATCCCGCTGTAGATACTCAAAGATTTGAAGTCGCTAATCCGAATGAAGTAAAGGATTATTTTCTTTATGTAAGCCGTCTAGTCAATTATAAGCGTTGCGACTTAATTATCGAAGCATTCAATAAGTTGAAACTTCCTTTAAAAATAATCGGCAACGGACCCGAAAAAAATCGTCTGAAAGATATGGCTAAAAATAATATTGAATTCTTGGGTTTCTTATCTGATGAAGAAGTTGCAACATATTACAAGGAAGCCAAAGCGTTCGTCTTCGCTGCTGAAGAGGATTTCGGCATTGTCCCGGTTGAAGCAATGGCTGCTGGCAGGCCAGTGATAGCATATGGCGCCGGCGGTGTTTTAGAAACAATCGTTGAGAATAAAACAGGACTGTTTTTCAAAGAACAGACTGCAGAAAGTTTAATTGAGGCAGTTAAAAACTTTAATGTAAATGATTTTGATCCGCACTATATCAAGTCTCATGCTGAAAAATTCTCAGTAGAAACTTTTCGAAAAAGATTTTTAAATATATTGAATGATCTGGCCGAATAACCCCTAGAATCGATTCTGAGCCATTTTCTTGCGTATATGCTTTATGAGTGCTACAATTAAAATGTTAAGGCTATTTAGCTTTAAATTTTTAGTGTTTTTAGATGGAGTATACTCAAATGAAAGAGAATGAAGAAAAAAACTCTGGACAGTACAATGCTTCCCAGATTACAGTTTTGGAAGGCCTAGCTCCAGTTCGAAAACGACCAGGCATGTATATTGGAGGAACCGGTATTGATGGACTTCATCATTTAGTCTGGGAAATTGTTGACAACTCTATAGACGAGGCTATGGCTGGTTATTGTGATAAAATAATCATCATTTTACATAAAGATGGCTCAGTATCCGTAGATGATAACGGCCGCGGAATACCAGTAGACAAAGTGAAATCTACCGGAAAATCGGCTCTAGAGACTGTTTTAACTACTTTACACGCAGGCGGAAAATTCGGCGACGGCGGATATAAAGTGTCCGGCGGTTTGCATGGTGTAGGTGCTGCTGTTGTAAATGCACTTTCCGTATGGGTAAAAGCAGAAGTAAAAAGAGATAATAAATTATATTTTCAAGAATATGATCGAGGCGACGCCAAAGAAGACATAAAAGTAATTGGCGAAAGCGAAGGGACCGGCACTAAAATATCGTTTCTCCCAGATCCGGAGATATTCAAAACAACCACATTGTCATTTAAAACTATTCTCAGCCATTGTCGTCAGCAGGCATATCTCACAAAAGGGGTTATGATCGTAGTCAGAGACGAAAGAGAAGAAGGCGTAATAACCAAAGAAGTTACAGATGATCAAGAAGACGGTGAAGACATTGATAAAAATATGCACACCGGTAGAGGACCGATTTTAGAAGAGGAAGGTTCTGCTGAAAAAATTGGTCACCAATCGTACTCATTTTATTTCGAAGGAGGGATATCCTCTTATGTTCGTCATATAAACAAAAATAAAGAAGCGTTGAACGATCCGCCAATGTATATTGAAAAAAGCTCAAACGATGTTTTGGTTGAGCTTGCTTTGGCGTACACGGATGATTATAAAGAGCACTTACACTCCTTTGCTAACAATATTTATACGGCTGAAGGCGGAACTCATTTGACAGGATTTCGTACTGCTTTAACAAGAGCAATAAATGATTATGCCAAAAAACATAATCTTTTGTTAAAGGGCACTCCTCTAACCGGCGAGGATGTCAGAGAGGGATTAACCTGTGTTTTGTCTGTAAAGTTGCCTGATCCTCAGTTTGAAGGACAAACTAAGGCCAAGCTGGGAAATACAGAAGTGCGAACGATAGTTGACTCTGTAACACAAACCGCCCTTGTCTCTTATATGGAAGAAAATCCAAATGAGGCTAAAAAAATTATCGACAAATGCTCCTTGTCTGCTAGAGCTAGAATGGCTGCCCGCGCCGCAAGAGACACTATTATCAGAAAGGGCGCGCTTGAAGGAATGACTTTGCCTGGAAAATTGGCTGACTGTTCTTCAAAAGACCCAAAAAGATCAGAAGTATATTTGGTTGAGGGTGATTCAGCTGGTGGTTCCGCTAAACAGGGTCGCGACCGTAATTTCCAAGCTATATTGCCATTGCGGGGCAAGATTCTCAATGTTGAAAGAGCTCGATTGGATAGAATGCTTTCTTCGGATGAAATCAAGGCTATAATTGTCGCTCTTGGAATAGGAATTGGCGAAGATATAAATTACTCAAAATTGCGATATGACAGAGTAATAATCATGACGGATGCTGATGTCGATGGTGATCACATTAGAACATTGCTGCTTACATTCTTTTTCAGAAACTTCCCTAATTTACTGGAAAACGGTCATATCTATATTGCCCAGCCGCCACTTTTCTCCATAGTTAAAGGCAAAGACAAAAAGTGGGCATATTCTGACACAGAACGGGATGAAATCGTTAAAAAGCTGAAAGGCGATCGTGAAGGCACTGCAGGAATAGTCATCCAGCGTTTTAAGGGTCTTGGCGAAATGAATCCAACTCAACTTTGGGAGACTACCATGTGTCCAGAAAATCGTATTTTACTTCAAGTAAATATAAATGATGCAGAGAAGGCGGATGAAACTTTTTCGATGCTCATGGGTGATCAAGTTGCTCCCAGAAAGAAATTTATAACAACACGAGCTAAGAGCGTTAAGAACTTAGATATTTAACAGGAGATATTCATGGAAGAAGAAAATAACATAGAAGAAAATACCGAAGAAACTGAAAACGATTCCATCGAATCTTCTCTTGAAAATGAAGCACAAGCTGAAGATTCAGATGATGCTCCGGTAGGAGATGCGCTTCAAACAACTGATGATAACGAAGGTCCCAAAGGCCAAGTCCAAGACGAAACAGTCACAGAAGAAAGATATGTCGAAAACGTTGGCACGCTTAAGCCGCGTGATCTAACAGTGGAAATGGAAACTTCCTACTTAAATTATGCGATGAGCGTTATCGTTTCTCGCGCCCTTCCAGATGTGCGCGATGGCATGAAACCAGTACATAGAAGAGTTTTGTATGCTATGTATTCGACCGGTCTGTACCATACCTCCAAATACCGTAAATCTGCTAAAGTTGTGGGTGAAGTTATTGGTAATTTCCATCCTCATGGCGATGTTGCTGCTTATGATAGTTTGGTTCGGATGGCCCAGGATTTCTCGATGCGTTACCAGTTAGTGGATGGCCAAGGTAATTTCGGTTCGATGGATGGAGATTCTGCAGCTGCTATGAGATATACTGAGTGCCGAATGTCGTCTATAGCGGGTGAAATGATGGCCGATATAGATAAAGATACAGTTGATTGGCAAGATAACTATGACGGCTCTACTCAAGAGCCGGTCGTTCTTCCGGCCAGAGTGCCTCAATTGCTATTGAACGGCACTATGGGTATTGCCGTTGGAATGGCCACAAATATTCCGCCGCATAATTTAACCGAGTTATGCAATGGTATTACTGCCCTCATTGACAATCCGGAGATTTCTCTTGATGAGCTAATGGAGCATGTCAAAGGCCCTGATTTTCCAACCGCAGGCATCATTTACAATACTGAAGATATAAAAACTGCCTACGCCACCGGTAAAGGTAAAATAGTGATGCGGGCAAAGGCTGATATAGAAGAGGGTAAAAGAGGTTTTAAAATAATTGTTACAGAGATTCCTTATCAGGTTAATAAAGCCACTTTGATCGAAAAAATTGCCGACTTGGTTAAAGAGAAAAGAATTGAAGGTATTTCCGATCTAAGAGATGAATCCGACAGAAAAGGTGTTAGGGTTGTTGTCGAATTGAAGTCAACTGCTTTTCCAAAAAAAGTTTTGAATCGCTTGTTTGAACTCACTCAATTGCAAACTGCTTTTCACGTCAATATGCTTGCATTAACTCCTGATCTTGAACCACGGGTGATGACGCTTAAGGATGTGCTTACTTACTATATTAAACATAGACATCAAGTCATCGAGCGAAGAAGCCGTTTCGAATTGAAAAAAGCTCAAGATCGTGCGCATATCTTGGAAGGCTTGAAAATTGCTTTAGATAATATTGACGAAGTTATTAGCACAATCCGTTCTTCTGCAAATAGGGAAGAGGCCAAAAACAATTTAATTGCCAAGTTTTCTTTCTCCGAGAGACAGACCGATGCAATTTTAGACATGAGACTTTCTCAATTGGCTGCTCTGGAACGAAAGAAAATAGAGGAAGAATACCAAGAATTGTTGAATAAAATAGCATATCTTGAGGATCTCTTGGCTCATCCTGAAAAAATATATGGTCTAATCAAAGAAGATTTAAAAGATGTCGTTGAAAAATTTGGTGATGATAGAAGAACTGAAATAATTCCCCACGCAATCGGTGAATTTAAGGCCGAAGACCTTATTCCAGATCAGCAAGTAATAGTTACCTTGACTCGTGGCAATTATATCAAAAGACAAGATGTCGACACTTACAAGAAACAAATACGAGGCGGTGTCGGGGTGATTGGCATGACTACAAAAGAAGAAGACATAATAGAATATTTAGTTTGCGCCAACACACATGACGATATTTACTTTTTCACCAACAAAGGTAGAATTTTTGCCAGCAAGGTTTATGAATTGCCTGCTACTTCCCGTCAATCAAAAGGAACTCCCGTGGTTAATATTATACAGATCTCCCAAGACGAGAAAGTAACTGCAACATTGACCGTTTCAAAAAAAGAAATTGGCGGAAAGTTCTTTGTAATGGGAACCAAAAAAGGTTTTATTAAAAAGACTGAAATCTTAAAGTATGAGAATATTAGAAAAACAGGCATCATCGCAATGGGATTGAAACCGGGCGATGAACTCAAATGGGCCAAGATTTCCAGCGGCAAAGATGTGATAGTCGAAGTTTCAGAGAAGGGTCAAGCCATTTGTTATTCTGAAAACGATGTTCGGCCAATGGGCAGAAGCGCTTCAGGGGTAGCCGGAATGAGATTAAGAAAAGATGATTCGGTTATGGTTATGGACATCGTGCCAGCCGAAAAATATGTATTTACAGACGAAGAACCGAATAAAAAATCGTATTCACCTGACATGCTTGTTGTGTTGGAAAATGGTTTTGGCAAAAGAACGCCACTAAATCATTTTCATATGCAGAAAAGAAGTGGAATGGGTATCAGAGCTGCAAACTGTACGCCAAAAACAGGCAATGTTATCGGCATGCATATAACTTACGATGACAAAAACGACGTGGTAATGGCTTCTCAAAAGGGACAATTTATCAGAATGGAATTAGTTAAAATCAAAAAACTTGGAAGAGATACTCAAGGAGTCACCCTTATGAAATTGCGTTCCGGTGACAAAGTTGCCTCAGTGGCTTTGATTCTAGCCGAAGAATGTCCGATTCCAGGTTTGTCTGATGTCATAATTGAAGATGTAAAGGTTAGCGCTCCCAAGGAATAAGTAAAATATCTCTAAAAAAGTTTACAATGAAGTTAGATTGCCTATCTGATTTAGATAAGATTGTAAAGAAGTTAATTTTATTGTATGATAATATATTAAATAAAAGATTGGTAAAAAGTGGTAAAAATTGAGAATAAATCTGAAACAAAAGTCATTATGATTCCTGATATTATTTCAGTGAAAGATTTTGCTGATAAAATAGATGTTCCTGTTACAAAAGTCATAACTGAGCTGATGCGGAATGGTGTTCTCGCCTCAATTAACCAAACTATTGATTTTGATACAGCCTCAATTATCTCTGATGAGTTTGGAAAAGAAGTTCAAAAGGAAATTGAAACGGAAGAAAACAGCCAAACTGTAGCCGGAGTTGTGGATCAAACAAAACTTCAATCAAGGCCACCCGTTGTAACTATTATGGGCCATGTAGACCACGGTAAAACTACATTGTTAGACCAGATTCGATCGGCCCATGTTGCTCAAGGAGAGTCAGGTGGTATTACGCAACATATTACGGCCTATCAGGTGACTTTAAGTGAGACAAAACATAAAAACCTCAAGAACAGAACTATAACAGTTATAGATACCCCTGGACATGCGGCTTTCTCGGCCGTACGAACCCGCGGCGCAGCTATTACGGATATTGTTGTATTGATTGTAGCAGCAAATGATGGCGTGAAGCCTCAGACTATAGAAGTTATTGAACAGGCAAAAAATCATAATGTTCCTGTTATTGTTGCTATTAATAAGATTGATTTGCCTGATTCGGATACAATGAAGGTTAAGCAGCAGTTAACAGAATACGATTTGGTTCCTGAAGAATGGGGCGGTAAAACAGTATTTGTTGAGATCTCAGCTAAAACTGGTCAAAATGTAGACGATCTTCTTGAAATGATTTTATTGCAAGCTGACATGATGGACTTAAAAGCCAATCCTGACGATACTTCTGTAGGGGTAGTTATAGAAGCCAGGATGAGCCGTGGTACAGGGGCGACAGTTATTGTGTTGATTGAAAACGGAACCATCAAAAAAGGCGACCCGGTAGCTATCGGATCCTCTTATGGAAAAGTTTGTATTCTTGAGAACCAT
>JBBQQK010000014.1:0-17102 GCA_038216025.1 Patescibacteria group bacterium | reverse complement strand
GCTTTATTCATTGTTACAAATTCCAATTTATCCCTCCCCAGATCTTAATGGCTTACATACTTAAGTATTCCATATTAGATCCAGGAAAGGTGACATTTCTAAAGAGTCCTACTTGGTGACATTATCATGGAGTGCTAACAGAAGTTTGCTTTTACTTTAAATATTATTTATTTTGTATTATGCTAAATATACATGGGTAAAGCAAAAAAAAGAAAAATAATAAAAAATAAGATAAATAAAGTACTTCCTAAAAACAAGATCTTAAGGACAAGTATTTTGGCTATTTCGGCTATTCTTATTTTTTTCTTTGTTTTTTTTGGTTTTTATTCGATAATTTATTCAAACAAAATATATAGTAATCAATTTGTTGGAAACATCAACTTGTCGGGAAAAAACAAAGTTCAAGCTGAAGAGATAATCAAGGAACAATCAACTAAATTCGTTAATTCTGGCCCATTGTTAATCAGCGCAGGAGACAAAAAATTCTCAATTGAGCCAAAAGATATCGGTTTGTCATATGATGCCAAAGAAACAGCAAATAAAATATGGCAACATGGTCGCAATGGCCATATATTCTCTAACTTTTTTACTCAGCTCTCTAGTTTATTTACAAAAAATATCCATAAATCAGTTATAGTTGTAAACGAAGATGCACTTAAGGACAAAATATCTCAGATTGCCAAAGAAGTCGATCTCCCGGAGAAGGATTTTTCTATTTTCTATCAGGAAGATAAATTTGTTCTGTCTACCGAGCGTCAAAATGGGAAAAGAATTAACCAAGAATTGGCCCTTGTTCATATAAAAAACCATTACTATAGCTTGGATAAGACAGAACTTAGCCTAGGTCTTGATAGCTTTGAGGCACAAATACAGGAAGAAAACGCCAAAAAGAAATTAGCCGATGCTAATAAGATTTTGAGCTATGGCGATTTGATATTAACCGCATCAGGGCAAGTTTTTGAAGCTGATTCCGATAACATGGCCGGTTTTTTATCGTTTAACCAAAAGGGCAATGATCTTGAAATTGGATTTAAAAACGAGCGCATCAAACTTTTCGTCGATTCTTTAGCTAAAACAATAGACTTGGATCCTAAGAATGCAAAACTGGCTGTGGCCGATGGCAAAGCAGTAGTGGCAGAATCTGCTCAAAATGGAAAAACTTTAACTAAAGACAAGACTATCACCTTAATTCAAAACGCTCTCTTAGAAAGAATCACTGCCAGCTCAAAGCCGGAAAATGTTGCCTTGCCGGTTGAAACAAAACAACCAGAAGTAACAAATGATATTGATAAACTTGGTATTGCGCAGCTAGTTGGCACTGCTGTAACTGATTTCAAAGGATCTCCTGCAAACCGTGTTCACAATATAACGGTTGGCGCCACTTCAATAAATGGCGTTCTGGTTAAGCCGGGAGATGTTTTTTCAACTTTGAAACAATTGGGGAAGATCGATGAGTCAACCGGATATTTGCCCGAATTAGTAATAAAAGAAGATCGAACTGTGCCAGAGTTTGGCGGAGGACTTTGTCAGGTTTCCTCAACTTTATTCCGCGCAGCATTAAACGCCGGAGTAAAAATTACTGAAAGACAAAATCATAAGTACCGGGTTGGTTACTATGAGCCACCAGTCGGTATGGATGCCAGTATCTATGACCCTTCTCCGGATTTCAAATTTGTTAATAACTATGGCAACTATATTTTAATTCAATCAAAAATTGAAAAGACAAAGATCGTTTTCGAATTATACGGAACTAAAGATGCTAGAATTGTAGAAATTTCTAATCCGGAAATAACCGAAACAGTTGATCCTGTGCCTCCAATATATGTCGAAATCGATACTTTGCCTGCAGGAGAAAAGAAGCAAATTGAAAAGGCTCATCAAGGCGCAACTGCTAAATTTACATATAAAGTTACAAAAGATGGCCAGACATTGCAAGACAAAACGTTCACTTCAAAGTATGTTCCTTGGCCCGAGAAGTGGCTTGTCGGGAAAGGTTCCCCTGCCCCGACTTCAACGTGCAGCGATGGAATCAAAAATGGTGATGAACATGGTATTGATTGCGGGGGAAGCTGCCCGAATGCATGTCCGGTTTAATGTTTGCATAGCATCCATTTGAATATTCTGTTTCTGATTTCCGCTTTCTTCTGGTATTATATATGCATATGGAGGAGAGGGCATACGCATTTCATCAGTGGACTATAGCTGATGTGGCAAAACATTTTGACGTAGACCAAGGGGCAGGACTTTCACAGACGAAAGTTCATTTTCGATTATCAAAGTATGGCCGAAATTCGATTGAAAATTTCAAAGAAATTTCTCCTCTTAAAATATTCTTTCAACAATTTCTAAATTTTTTTATAGTTCTCCTGCTTTTAGCGGCAACAATATCCTATTTTGTTGATGGAGTTTTCCAGGCCTTCGTGTTGCTAGCGATTATTTTCATCAACGTAAGCCTAGGATTTGCTCAAGAGTTCAAGGCAGAAAAAGCGCTTTCAGAGCTAAAAGAAAATTTTAAAGCAAAAACCAGAGTATTAAGGGATGGCAATGTCTTAGAGCTCAACTCATCTGATTTGGTTGTGGGAGATATAGTCCTCTTGGAGAGCGGTGATAAAATTCCTGCAGATTTGAGAGTTATTGAAGAAAGCTCTCTTAGGGTAAACGAATCCGCTTTGACTGGTGAATCTTTGCCGGTCGGGAAAGAAAGAAAAATATTGCCTATAGATACTTCTCTTGGCGATCGGATTAATATGTTGTATGCCTCAACGGTTGTTGTCTCTGGACGCGGACGTGGCATTGTGGTGGCAACCGGAACCAATACTGAGTTCGGACAGATCGCTGATTTGATAAAAGGACCGAACACCAAGACTCCTTTGGAAAAACAAGTATTATATTTGGGCAAAATGGTGACTGTAATAGCCTTCATTATGTCAACCATTGTCTTTATGGCTGGCTATATGCAGGGCTATGATCTGATGCCGTTATTGACGTTTTGTATCGCAATCTTAGTGGCAGCAGTGCCGGAAGGTTTGCCAACAGCGATTACCTTAAGCTTGGCTACCGGTGTATCTAGAATGGCCAAGTTAAAAGCAATTGTCCGTAAAATGGCGGCCGTAGAGACGCTTGGTACTGTCAATATTATAGCTTCAGATAAAACCGGTACGCTTACCAACAACAAGTTAATAGTTGAAAAGGTTGCGCTATATGAGAAAGGTAAAATAATTGATTTTGATTTGACGGAGGCTGGCTTAAAAATTAGCCCACTTCAAAAGATATTTTCTTGGGGGACCGCTTGTTCAAATGTTGATTTGAAGACAAAGGGGTTGATAGGAGATCCGGTTGAAGTTGCCTTGGTTCAGGGCGCTAAAGATTTTCAGCAAGCTGCTAATATTAGTATTACGAAGTATGATCGTTTGATGGAGATTCCTTTTGACTCTGATCGAAAGTATATGGCAGTGCTTTGTCAAAACCATTCAGAAAAAATTCTTATTGCAAAAGGAACAGTTGAGAAAGTTTTAGATTTTTGCACAATATCAAAAGGCGAGAAATCCGCTGTCATTGAAAAAGCCGAGATACTAAGCGCTCAAGGATATAAGGTTATTTCTTTAGCAATTAAAGACATTGGTTCTAAGACAGGCAGCGCCTTAAAAAACATGGAATTCTGCGGTTTATTTTCTTTAGTTGATGAGCCAGTTAAAGGAATAAAAGACACTATAACTAAAGTGATCGCTGCAGGCATCCGGCCGATTATAATCACCGGTGACCATCCAGAAACGGCAAGGTATATCGCTAACAAGATTGGTCTTGAGGTAAGCAACGACGAAGTGATGACAGAAAGAGAATTCAATTCTCTAAGTAAGGATCAACTTAAAGTGGCTCTCGATAAAATCAAAATCTATGCCAGGATGGCGCCTGATCAGAAGTTACTCATTGTAAAGACATTGCAGGAAATGGGCTATTCGGTGGCTGTTACCGGAGATGGCGTGAATGATGCGCCTGCTATTAAAGACGCCAATGTGGGAATTGCCATGGGTATCAAAGGGACCGACATCGCCAAGGATTCTGCTGATATCATATTGTCTGACGATAAGTACAAAACTATTCTTTCTGCTATCGAATATGGACGGGGCATTTTCGACAATATTAAAAATATTATTGCTCATCTCTTTGCTGGAAATTTTAATGAGATCGCATTGATATGTTTTGCCTTTTTAGTCGGATTACCTGCTCCTATCACGACTCTACAAATTCTTTGGGTTAATTTGATTACTGATTCATTGCCTGCTTTAGCCTTCAGTCTTGAAAAACCTTCTAGGCACGTTTTGACTGAGAAACCTCGTCCCTATGGCAAAAATTCGCTCAAGCCGACAATCACTTACGCACTCTACTTGTCCGCTATCTCATTTATTCTTTGCCTGGGGGTTTACCTTTGGGGTGTCAGATTCACACCGGACAAGGCTCAAACGATTGTGTTTACATTCTTTGTTTATATAGGACTGGCTTACTCATTTTCGCTTAGATCAAACAAGAGAATCTGGCAAAATCCTAAAAGTTTTCTGGAAAATAAGTATCTACTTTGGTCGATTCTGATCTCCGGATCGATTCAACTGCTTCTTTTCTTGGAGCCGTTAAAGTCGGCATTTAATTTAGTTGCTCTAAACACAAAAGAAGCTGTGATGATAATAGTGCTGATCGTTGTGGCTTTTCTTTCTGCTGAAGTTTGCCGCTATTGTTTAGACAAAAAGAGCGTAAAAGCCGCTAGGTGATAAAAAATATTATTTAAAGCATAAATATCTATATTTTGAACGCCTCACGTATGTGAGGCGTTCAAAATTAGTAGAGATTACTCGCAGCTATAAATTTTACTATTTTGACTTTTTTCTAGCAGCTTTGATCAAACCGACAAACAATGGATGCGGACGTAGAGGTCGGGATTGGAATTCCGGGTGAAACTGAGCGCCCACAAAGAATGGGTGATTGGAAAGTTCTATAATCTCTACTAAATCCCTATCTTTATTTACGCCAGAGATAATCAAGCCTTTGTTTATCATTAAGTCTTTGTATTCATTGTTAAATTCATATCGATGACGATGTCGCTCCGTGATTAGGGGAGGCTGGCCAGAAACTGAATTTTTGGAGTGATTGTATGACTCGTAGGCCGTTGTTCCTTTGATGAGTTCGCATACGTAAGAACCTAGTCTCATTGAGCCACCAAAGTCTTTCTGGGCTAACTTTTTCTTTTGGTCGGGCATTATATGAATGATAGGAAAAGGTGTCTTAGGATCAATTTCTTCAGAGTTGGCCTCTTTTAAGCCGCAAACATTTCTGGCAAAATCGATTGTAGCTATTTGCATGCCATAGCAAATTCCAAGATAAGGAATTTTATTTTCGCGGCAATATTTTGACACGGCGATCTTTCCTTCTATTCCTCGAGAGCCAAAACCACCCGGCACAATCACGCCGTCAAGGTTTTTTAGTTCAGCTAGTTTTTTGGGATTTTTTTCGTATTCGGTCGAAGAAAGCCAGACCATTTCGGGTTTGATTCCGATTGACCATGCCGCATGTTTAATTGATTCAATGACGGAGATATATGAATCAGCCAGCACAAACTCTCCAGTTTCGAAATATTTTCCGATTATCCCGATTTTTACCGATTCTGTAGATTTTTTTGATCTCTCGACAAATTGGCGCCATTCTACTAAGTCTTTTTGTCTAGGTTTTAAATTTAATCTTTTGAGTATCTTTTCGCCCAATTTTTCGTTCTCAAAATTAACCGGAATCTCATAGATCGAATCAACATCCGGAGCGGATATGGCATTTTCGGGATCAATAGAACAAAAAACAGCAAGTTTTTCACGCCGTCTATCGTCAATAGCATGTTCGCTTCGGCAGAGAATAAAATCAGGTTGAATACCGCATGAATTTAGTTCTCTTGAAGCGTGTTGGGTAGGTTTGGTTTTCATCTCGCCAACTTTGGAGGGGATAGGAAGATATGAAACTAAAACAAAGATCACGTCTTTGGGATGGGCAAGTTTCAACATTCTAGCCGCCTCAAGGAATAGTAAGTTTTCATACTCTCCGACTGTGCCGCCGATTTCTGTGATAACAATATCAGCCTTGTTCTTGAAAGCAGCCAATTTGATGCGATGAATAATTTCTTCTGGAACGTGTGGTACAACTTGAACGCATTTTCCACCATATTCCAGGTTTCTCTCTTTGCGTATTACGGATTCATACACCCGGCCGGTTGTCATATAATTTGTCCGGGTAAGGCTCTCGTCCAGGAATCTTTCATAGTTGCCCATATCTTGGTCGCATTCGTCACCGTCCTCTAGAACGAACACCTCTCCGTGCTCTGTTGGATTCATTGTGCCGGCATCAACATTGACATATGGATCAGCCTTGATAGCAGTAACGCTAAATCCCTTGCTCTTTAAAATGGTGCCTATAGAGGCAGCTGCAATCCCTTTACCTACTGAAGACATCACGCCGCCAACAACAAAAATGAATTTCTTTCGCATATCTCTCCTTAGAAAATTATCAAACAAAAAACTCCAAGAATTTTTTGTTTTTGTCTGCTCAATAAATTGGAGTTTTTTTTACAATTTAAATTTTAATTCAATGATAACATACACAGAAGTTGAAAAGCAAAACTTTGCTTGTGAATAATTGGAAGATGAATTATCATGCTTTTATGGAAGTTATTTTTAAATTTCTAATATCTAATAACTAAGGTCTAATAAAATTCCCAATAAATAATAGATATTTTAATTTTGTCATTTTATTAGTGATTAGAAATTTAAAATTTGAAATTACATTATGAATATTTCTCAAAAATATTACAAGAAAGCTAGGCGTATCTCAAAGCTACTAAACATGTTTCCTTTCGTTCGCTGTGTAATATTGAACGGCTCAGTGGCGAAGGGCGAAGCAAAGGAATCTTCCGATATAGATTTGTTAATAGTGGCGAAAGAGGGGCATATTTTTACTTGTCGTTTTTTTGCTGTCGGGTGCTTAAAACTATTAGGGTTGAAGCGGTCAAAAGATGAAAGTAAAAAGCATCCGGGGAAATTTTGCCTTAACTATTTTATGACAGAGCATAATCTAACAATGCCCCATAATCGGGAGGTGAGAATAAATAAATATTGTGCCAGTAATTATTCATATAGCAAGTTTTTGGCAGGAGACACCAGAATCTTCAAGCATTATATTCAGTGCAACAAAGGTTGGTGGCAGAAGTTTGGTTTTATAGTTGAATTAGAAAAATATAAGGCTAAAGATGGCGCTACTTTATTTAGAGCTATTTTTGAATCAATGTTGAGGGCAAAGAATATCGAAAAATTTTTAAAAGATATACAAATTAGAAGCATTGTTAGCGATTATAGAACAAACAAGTATCCGGATCTTGTCGTATACTCTGATTTGGAGCTTCGGTTCCACCTTCCTAAATCACCTTAAATCTCCCTTGACTTTCACGCTATTTATCCGCTATATTAAGGGTGGCGGTAGTACTTTCCCCCTTGGTACTCCGCCGCTTTTGTATCATTAGGGGGGTACGATTGATGGAGGGTGTAAGGCCCTTTTTTAATTAGTTTTTGGAACAAGAGGGGTTGACAAAATTGTAAAGTATACTTTACAATCGTTTATGTATTTAGCATTAATATTCTAAGGGAGTTATTATGTTCGAACCACTTGGAAACAGAGTCCTAATTAAGCCTTTAGAGGCAGAAGAAGTAACAAAATCAGGCATCGTTATTCCCGGTACAGCCAAAGAAGCTCCAGCTCAAGGTGAAGTTATCACCCTGGGAAATGGCAAATTGAAAGATGGAAAAACTTTTAGTTTTTCTGTTAAAAAAGGCGACAAGGTAGTTTACTCGAGGTATTCAGGCGATGAGATTAAAATCGAAGGTACAGAATACAAAGTAATGAAAGAGGAAGAAATCTTGGGAATACTGAAATAACCGAGCAACAAGAAACAACAAGTAACAAGAGACAAGCAATAAGAATTGAGTACCAAGTACCAGTAACAAGAAACAATAATTAGTTTATAATCAATTCTCGATAATCAATTTGGCGATTGGTTGTTGGAGAGAGAAGGAAAAATATGGCAAAAATGATAAGCTTCTCCGATGAAGCCAGAAGCGGCCTTCAAAGAGGTGTTAACAAACTTGCAGATACAGTTAAAGTAACGCTCGGGCCAAAGGGTAGAAATGTTGTTTTGGACAAAAGCTTTGGCGCACCGACAATTACTAATGACGGTGTTACAATTGCAAAAGAAATTGAGTTAGAAGATAAGTTCGAGAACATGGGAGCGCAGCTCATCAAAGAAGTCGCTTCTAAGACAAATGATGTGGCTGGAGACGGAACTACAACCGCTACAATTCTTGCACAATCAATGGTAAACGCAGGTCTTAAGAATATTGCAGCCGGAGCAAATCCAATTCAGGTGCGAAGAGGTATTGAAAAAGCAACCCAAAAAGTTGTCGAACATATTAAGGCAAGCGCCAAGCCTATTTCTGGCAAAGGCGAAATTGCTCAAGTCGCTTCTGTCTCAGCTGGCGATCAAGAAATTGGCAACCTTATTTCTGAAGTCATGGATGAAATCGGTAAAGACGGTGTAGTGACGGTTGAAGAATCAAACACTTTGGGACTGGAAAAAGAGGTCGTTGAAGGAATGCAGTTCGACAATGGTTTCATTAGTCAATATATGATAACTGATACTGCTTCAATGAAGGCTGTATTGGAAAATCCTTACATTCTATTAACCGACAAAAAGATTTCTTCTATTCAAGAAGTTTTACCAGTTTTGGAGGCAATGGCTCAAACAGGCAAAAAAGATATCGTAATCATTGCCGAGGATGTTGACGGAGAAGCATTGGCTACTTTGGTGGTCAATAAACTACGCGGTGTTTTGAATGTTTTGGCAGTCAAAGCTCCTGGTTTCGGCGACAGAAGAAAAGAAATGCTCGAAGATCTTGCGGTGCTCACAGGCGGTCAAGTTGTATCTTCCGATCTAGGTCAAAAGCTAGAGGATACTACCATCGAGATGCTCGGAACAGCTAGACGGATTGAATCAGATAAAGAAAAAACAGTCATCGTCGAAGGAAAAGGCGATAAAAAAATAATCAAAGACAGAGTTGCTCAAATTAAAAAGCAAGTCGAAAAATCTACCTCTGATTATGATAAGGAAAAATTGAATCAAAGACTCGCCAAACTCTCTGGCGGAGTCGGTATCATCAAAGTTGGTGCTGCAACAGAAGTTGAAATGAAAGAAATTAAATATAAAGTAGAAGATGCTGTAGAAGCTACTAAAGCAGCCATAGAAGAAGGAATAATTCCTGGCGGCGGCGTAGCCCTTGTTGACTCAATCTCCAATTTGAAAGATATCAAAGCTGAAGGTGATGAATTGATTGGTGTCGAGATCGTTAAAAAGTCGCTTGAAGCGCCTATGAGACAGATTGCTGAAAATGCTGGCATTGATGGCTCAATCGTAATTGAAAATGTCAAAAACTTGAAATCAGGCGAAGGCTTCAACGCTGCTACAAATGAATATGGCAACATGATTGCTCAAGGTATTATTGATCCAGCCAAGGTTACAAGAAGCGCCATACAGAATGCTGCTTCGATTGCGGCTCTTATTCTAACAACTGAGGCTATCGTTGCCGACAAACCGGAAGCAAATCCATCTGTAAACGGAATGCCAATGGGCGGCGGCAATCCTTATGCTGGCATGGGAATGTAATATAATTTGAACGCAGAGATCTAGAATAAAAAAACTCCCGAATGACTCGGGAGTTTTTTTATGAGAGAATTATTTCCGTGGTTAAATTATATTACAGCTTCGGCAAAAGAAGGTTTCGTTCTAGAAATTTCATAATCATCTTTGATGTAAATTTTTTTACCTTTAACTTCAATAATTTGATTTGCGCCTATAAGTCTTTCGGTAATAATATTTCTAACTAATATTTTCACGACCTCAAATGTACTAGTCTCCAAATAAAGATCATGCACTTTACCGATGTACTTGCCCGATTTAGTGTAAACTTTCTGATTTATCCCGTGGTATCCGCCCTTGATCAACTCTTTGATTCGAGGAGACTCATCAAGGCTAATTACCGAATCGCAATTCTGGGCTATTAGCGCCTCGTTTGATATTTCTATTAAGTCGCTTGAGGCCACAATAGTGGTTTTATTGATGAATGGGATTATCGAACTTTTGGTTACTAATCCGGAGATTTTAAAATTGGTTTTGTTGAAAACAATTTCTTCAACGTTGCCCAACTTGGTTTGGGTTTTTAGCTCCATGATTGGAAGGCCAATCAATTTTGAATAAATTACTATCATGTTTCTTAACAGTATTTAATTGTTTGCCGTAAAATAATCAAGCCCTTTCAACGTACGATCCGTCTCGAGTATCGACAACTAATTTGTCGCCCTCTTTGATAAAGATCGGAGCATCAATAACAGCATTGGTTTCCAGCGTTACTTTTTTTGTAATAGCGCCAGCAGAGTTGCCCTTTACGGCAGGAGGGGCGGAGGTGACGACAAAAGTCATTTTAATCGGTAGTTCAATATTAATTGGCTCTGAATCATAATATAAAATGTCGACGCTGGAATTCTCAACTAAATATTTTTTCATTTCGCCGACTTTTTCAGCCATTATTTCGAACTGTTCAAAGCTCTCTTGATCCATGAAATAAAAGTTCTGATCGTCTGAGTAAAGATAGGTAACAGTTTTTTTTGTCAGATTTGCTTCATCTAGCTTGTCGGCCCCTTGAAAAGTTTTGTCGATCAGGGCTCCGGTTTTCAAGTTTTTGAGTTTCGTTTTTACGACTGCTCCTCCTCGTCCCATTTTGGAGTGATAGTAGGAGACAACAGAATAGGGGTCACCTTCATAGGTGATTTTAGTGCCGGTTTTAAGGTCGGTAATAGACAACATCGTGCGACTCCTAACTCTCTAATAATCCGATTAGTACTATCTGATAGTAAAAGGCAAAAGTGCTAAGTGTCTAGCTCTTTTGATCGCAGTCGATAGGGATCGTTGGTGCTTTGCGCAATTGCCTGATCTTCCGGATGATTCAATTTTGAACCAACGGTTAAGATAGCGGCCTAGCATGTTTGCGTCTTTATAATCAACTTCGCCAATTTTGGCTTTGCAAAAGTTGCATTTTTTAGTTTTATTCGCCATATTTTCTCCAAATTGCCACACATCTGAGGTGGCCAATGTTTAATTAAATGATTTAGTTTAAAAGGGTATTTCTTCGATATCTATTTCTTCTTCGTTTGAAGGTGCAGGAGCACTTGTTTTGGTGCTTTTTGAAATGTTTTCAATTGGATTGCTTCCGTAGCTAGCATTTACACTTCCACCTTTTCCGCCCAAAACAATTACGTTTTCAGCAATAATTTCAGTCTTGTATCTCTTGACCCCGTCCTGTCCTTCCCAATTTCTTGTTTGCAAGCGGCCTTCGACAAAGACTGGTCCGCCTTTTTTTAACATAGGAGTAATGTTCTCTGCTTGCTTGCCCCAAACGACGATATCGTGATATTCCGTAGAGTCGCCGTCTGTCCCGTCAGAATTTTTCCATTTTCTGTTTGTTGCTACAGTGAAATTTGAAACTGCTTGTCCGTTGGGGGTGTATCTCATCTCTGGATCCCGAGTTAAGTTTCCTAGGATCTGGGAACGATTTAGATTTAACATTTGATCTCCTTTTTAGTTTTCAATTCGCAAATTGAATAATGAGTTTGAAATGAAACAGCGATTAAAGGTCGTCGCCAAGAATTTCGTCTAGCTCTTTGTCAAGTTTGGACAATCTATCAGCTTCTTTTTTCGCTTCAGCTTCTTCTGGCTTTGCGGTTTCTTCAGCTTTTTGTTTTTTTGTAGTTTTCTTAGCTTTTGGCTCTTCTTTTACCTTTTCTTCTTCGGCTGATTCTGGTTCTACGACTGGCTCCACAACTTCTTCTGTTTCTACGGATGCTTCTTCTGTAACCACTTTTTCTTCGATTTCTTTGCTAGGGTTCTCTTCTTTGGTTTGATCTTCTTTTCTTCTAGAGTGAAGGTCGTAGCTTTCTTCGGTTTCGCCTTCGATTGCTTCAAACGATCTTTCTCCGCCTATAACCTTTTCGATATCTTCTGTTTTAGCGATTTCGTCTGTGGTTAAAGCCAATTCATCTTTGCCGTAATCTTTGATGATCAAAAGATGTCTGATTACCGTAGTATCAAGTTTTAGCGATCGCTCCAACGGTTGAACTTTATCGCCGGTCAAATTCAAAAGCAGAGTCACATAAGTGGCAAATTCCTGCTTTTGGATAGGGTAAGCTAATTTTCTTCTGCCCCAAATTTCTTCTTTGGTGACTTTGCCGCCAAGTTCAGAAATATAACCGCCAACTTTGCCGGTTACTTTGTTTAAATCCGATTCTTTGACTTCATCAGAAATAAGATAAGTCAGTTCGTACTGTCTCATGAATGATCCTTTCTTCTGGCGCCGGTTTGTTGTGTCCAGCTGAGTCCGGACACCGGCTCCTCCACATTGGAGGAAAGTTAATTAAATTGTATTAATACAATAACAAATTTTCAATCAAAAGTCAATTTTGAAAGCTGTTAGACGTTAAACTTGAACAAGCAAACATCGCCATCCTGAACTTCGTAATTTTTACCTTCAGTCCGGACCAAGCCCTTTGACTTAGCTCCTGTCCATCCGCCTTGAGCATAAAGATCTTGCCAGGCGACCACATCAGCGGCGATGAATCCCTTTTCAAAATCGGTATGGATGACTCCTGCTGCTTGAGGAGTTTTCCAACCTTGCTTAATAGTCCAAGCTCTTGTCTCTTGTTCTCCTGAGGTGAAGTAAGTTATAAGACCGAGTGATTTATAAGACTCTTTAATCAGATGATTAAGCCCAGTGTCATCTATGCCTAGTGCCTCGAGGTATTCTTTCTGCTCATCAGGTGACAATTCATTGATTTCTGATTCAATTCTGGCCGAGATGGGAATAAACTTCTTTCCTTGGTAACCAGGCCGGGCAAGAATTTCATCAATGCGGGCCAGTTCATCCTCTCCAACATTAGCGATATACAAGATTGGTTTGCTTGTCATCAATTGCAATCCTTTAATAGCCTCAGCTTCCAATTCGTCTAATTTGGCTTCCCTTACATTATGCCCTGCATATAGCGTATCTTTTGCTTTTTGCAAAGTAGAATGAAGTATTTTCGATTCCTTGCTGCCAGTCTTGAGTTCTTTTTCGACTGAAAAGAGTCTTTTTTCAACGGTCGAAATATCGGCTAATTGCAATTCGGTCTCGATGGTTTCAATATCAGAGAGTGGGTCGATTTTTCCTTCGACATGAGTAATATCGCCGCTCTCAAAAAAACGGACTACCATGGCGATAGCATCGCATTCGCGGATATGGGCCAGAAATTTGTTGCCCAAACCTTCGCCTTTGGAAGCTCCACGGACCAGGCCGGCTATATCAACGAACTCAATAATAGTCGGCACAACCTTCTTTGATTTGGAAATTTCAGCCAAAGGGGCCAATCTCTCGTCAGGAACCTCTACGATGCCCACATTCGGCTCGATGGTACAAAAAGGATAATTCGCCGCTTCCGCGTGCGAACCTTTAACTAGAGCATTGAAGAGCGTGCTCTTGCCAACATTTGGTAATCCGACTATTCCGATCTTGAGGCTCATATCCCAACTTTCGGTGTTTTGGAATTATTTTTCATGAGAATAAAATACCAGAAAAAGAGGTAAAATTCCACTAAAAACTGAAAATAGGGACTTTATTGCTAATAATATTGCTATTTGCCCTGTATAAAACTTCCGGATTATGCTATAATATTTCTATTAGATTAAACAATTTCTATATGTCAATCAAAGAAAAACTACCCAAATCAGTCGAGAACGTTCTCTGGTCTTACGACTTAAATAAGATCGATCTTGAGGTACACAAAAAATTGATTATCACCCAAGTCTTGAATTTTGGTACTAAAGAGGCGACTGATTGGCTCTTTCGAATATATAATTTTGATGAGATTCGAAAAGTAGCCGAAATGATTCCTAGCGGCCAATGGGATCGTAAGTCCTTAGCTCTTTGGTCACTCTATTTGGGCATTGAACCTAAATCTAAACTGGAAAGAGTAATGCATGGATAAACAATTCTATTGGAATATATTGGACGAGAAACGCATCAACCTCCTGCCACTTTTTAAGGCGTTTAAGGAGGATTTTTATCTTGCCGGTGGTACTGCTTTAGCTTTGCAGTTGGGGCATCGAGATAGTATTGATTTTGACTTCTTTTCTTTAAGGTCTTTCTCGACCGAGGAACTATTTCAAAAAGTTGAGCAAGTTTTTGAAGGTCACTTGGTCATCAAGACACAGGAAGCAAAAGACACACTGACCTTTGTGACCTACAAAGGTGTTAAAATTAGTTTCTTTGCTTATACTTATAAATTAATTGAGCCACTGCTTGATGAGGACAACTTTAAAATGGCCTCCATTGAAGATATTGGCGCCATGAAATTGTCGGCGATCACCAGTCGGTCGGTTTTGAAAGATTATGTTGACCTCTATTTCATTCTCCATAAAATCAGCCTAAAAAAGCTTCTTGATATAACACAGGAAAAATTTCCAACAATCGATACTAATCCAAAATTAAAGAGTCTCATTTACTTTGATGATATCCAAGAAGCGCCGATTCTATTCAGAGACGACGAAGTTGGCTTTGAAACAATCAAAGATTACTTATCCAAGTTAGTCGTAGATTACTTCACCGAAGTTAACGAACAGTAATAGTTTAAAATTCTATTCTTTATATTTACTTAACTTCTCAGTTTTCTATCCTTGGCCAGTTCCTCTCCTTTGCAAGGAGAGGTTAGGTGAGGTAAAAATCAAGTTATTAATTGAGCTCATTTCATCACAAAAACAGCTTCTTGTATTAAAGTTGGACATCATCATTTAACGCCTCAGGTACCTGAGGCGTTAAATGATGATGACTTTTGCAAAAAAATTATTGTGGTGATATAAAAAAGTAGTCCTTTGCAATAGTGCAGGGGAAGGCAGGCATCTTAAGGGGTGCCAACACAGCTGCCCTACAATTTGGGGCAGAAAGAAGGGGTGGAAAATGGAAGACATTCTGATTGTTTACGTATTGAAAGGGTTGTATCTCAATCCTGAAGAGGAAGAATCTCAGAAGATTGGGCGTTTGAGTCTCGCTATCTGCAGTATTTTATCAAAGATGAGTTTTGAGCAATCAAAGATGCTAGTGCGGGGCATAGCTGATTCGTTCGGCGATCTTCGGGCTGTTCAAGTGATGAGAGAAATCGGTAATTCATGCTCGGAATCTCTCGGCGCACATCTCCAGAATGCTTGCTTGGCTCTAATTCTTAGTCACTGCAAGAGAAGCGAGGGTCAAAAGGTAGAAATGTTTGCAGAATTGATGGCGATTCTTGATCAAGGCTATCCTAGTTGTATCAAATCAGCCAAAAACGTGATCGAAGAGATAGGCAGGCATTGTCCCTCTGAAGTGGTTGACGCGCTAGGGGAGAAGTACAAAGACGACACTGTAGTCCTCAATCTTTTGGCTCGCGGGGACAATGACAAAGAAGGCGCTTGGAAGGTTCGTGCATTCTTTCGCAAGGGCACGACCGGCAAGAACGGCCACGCGCAAGAAGTCAGCCGGGAACAAATTGAGGGACAGCTCAAGCAGGCTCTTCTTCCTGCTGGTCGGTTCGATGTCGAACAAATGAATGATGTCAGAGGACTCATCAAAGAGTTGTCTGGCATTGACGGAGATTACAAAAAGGTTATGGAAATTGTCGCTGAAGTTAGAGGGGACTTGGTATATTTCTTTGATGAGTATTCCAACCCTCTTGGCCAGAAAGCCGGCTAGTATATCTGTGGCCCAACCGATTGATCGATTGGGCCACATTATTTAAAAGTTTCTTGCTTTTAATTGCAATTCCATTATTATATGATGAAGTAAGATTTAACAAATAACTCCTCTCCTTACTAAGGAGAGGTTGGGTGAGGTCTTGATCCGAAATATTTTACCTCATCCCTGCCTGCCGGCAGGCAGGCTGACCTTCTCCTTATTAAGGAGAAGGAAATCAAAGAATATGAAAAAATTAGTACTTATCGATTCTAACGCCATCATTCACCGGGCTTACCATGCACTTCCGAAGTCTTTTTCGAATCGAAAGGGTGAGCGGACAAACGCTGTATATGGATTCACGACCACGATTATAAAAGTACTTGAGGATTTGAAGCCAGATTACATGGTCGCCTCTTTTGATATCTCCAAAGCGACTTTCCGGGTTACAGAATACAAAGAATACAAAGCCAATAGAGTAGCTGCCGATCAAGAACTATATGATCAGATTCCACTGGTGAGGCAATTATTGGAAATACTTAATGTTCCGGTGTTTGATTGCGAAGGTTATGAGGCGGATGACTGCATTGGCACCATTGTTAAAAAGATTCAGGATTCAGGATACAATAATCAAACAAATGATGTAGAAGTTTATATCGTGACCGGCGACAAAGATTTGTTTCAGTTGGTCAACGGTAATATTTTCGTTTACAACTTACGAAAAGGCTTGTCGGAAACGGCTATTTATGACAGCAAAAGGATAAAAGAAGAGTTTAATCTTGATCCTCATGACTTTGTCGATCTAAAGGCTTTAGCAGGAGATGCTTCTGACAATATCCCGGGGGTGCCGGGAATTGGTCCCAAAACCGCTACCGACCTTATAATCAAATTTGATACGTTATATAAACTATACGAGAGAATAGAATCTGTCATTCCAGTGAAGACTGGAATCCAGAGCCTGGATCCTCTGATCAAGTCCGAGGATGACGAGAAAAGCGAAACTATTTTAGAAGACCTCCTTACTTCGTCGGTAGACGCATCGTCAGACAAAGCGGACGATGTTGAGATGACAAAGAAGGCGGCAGAAGAATTAGGAATCAAGCCTCGAATATTAAGTTTGCTTATCGTTCACAAGGAACAGGCTTTTTTGTCTCAGAGATTAGCAACTATTTTTAAAGAAGTGCCGATGGAGTTTGACCTTGAGCAATGCAAATGGGGAAGTTATGACAAGGAAAAGTTGCG
>JBBQQK010000013.1:0-17996 GCA_038216025.1 Patescibacteria group bacterium | reverse complement strand
ACTTTGACTGGCGTTTTATCAATAGGCCAAAACGAATCAGCCAGAAAATCTATAGTCCAAAATACAGGCGTAAGCGGTGCAACACTTACTACAGTTGATATGAATATTTTTAATTCAACTCCAAACGGCAATGTTAAGATTTTGGCAGACAATGTTGGTGGTCGGCAGACTATCAATATGATTGTCTCTGGCAATTGGCTAAATCAAGACACTTTTACTCCCGGCGCATCAACCGTAACCTTCAATAAATCTTCAAATACTCAGACAATATCGAGTACTAACTCATTTAACAACCTAACTCATTTAGGCGCAGGTACACTTCAACTTCAATCTGCTAATGCCATTAATGGCAATTTACTAAATAGTAACGGTATTTTAGACGCCAATGGCCAAAATTTAACAGTGGGCGGCAACTGGGATATTTCCAGTGGTGCCTTTTCTGCAGGCAGCACTCCCGGCACACAAACGGTTAACTTTACGGGGACAGGAAATAGTGTCATTTCTGGCAATACATCTTTTAATCAATTAAACATTGATTCGTCGACTTCTACTGCTGGCAAGACAGTCAGCTTTGCTTCCAACTCCACGCAAACTATAACCAGAGCAGCAGGCTTAACCCTGACAGGTGCCATCAATAAAGCATTAACCCTAAATCGCTCCGGCGGATCAGGGGTCTGGAATCTAGCCATCCCCGGTAATTCTACCTCAGGTCAATATATTAATGTTTCAAACAACACCGTTACAGGAGGGGTCATCACTCCCGGTAATTATCTCAATGCAACTGATGGAGGAGGTAATACCGGCTGGAACTTTGATTCAGAAGCGCCTTCAATTAATATTGTTACGTCACCAGCCTCAGCCAATGGCAACAATGGATATTTTAAGTCTCCAGGACCGATCGGCATCACTTTATCCGCCGTTGATACCAAGAGTGGAGTAGCCTCAATTTCCTATCGCTGGGGTAATTCGGGCGAATACACTACGGTAACCTCAGACAGCACTTCTTTCAATGCTCCAGAAGGAGTGATTACCCTTTACTATTATTCAACTGACAATATCAGCAATACCACAAGTTCTTCCCCTTCAACTCAACAATTCAAAGTTGATACCAATACTCCGACAGTTTCTATATTGGCTTCACCGGCTGGCCCCAACGGCTCAAATAACTATTTCGTTGGCACCGCTCCGACGATCAACCTAACTGGAAATGATGGTTCTGGTTCAGGGATGGACTCCATTAAGTACCGATGGAACAGTAACTCTTATCAGGACTATACTACTGCCCTTACTGCTCCAGAAGGCACCAACACTCTTAATTACTATAGTATTGACAATGTGGGGAACAGCGGACTTTCCACAGCCTATTCTGTTTCATACTCCGTTGAGCTAACTAATCCAACTATTACGTTAACTTCAAATCCTTTTGTCCCCAACGGCACCAACGGCTACTACACCGGTTCTGCTCCCTCTATCTCGCTTATATCAACTGAACCCAATAGCGGGATTGCTTCAATTAAATACCATTGGGCAAGCAATGCAGATACAATCTACTCCACAAGCTTCAATGCTCCAGGGGGAACGAATGTCTTAACATATTATTCGATTACCAATGCCGGCAATGAATCAGCCCATTATACGCAGACTTTTAAATTTGATCAAGTCAATCCTGTAACTGATATCTATTTGAATCCAGCCAACCCGAACGGAAATAACAACTACTACAAAATCTCCCCCTCCATTACTTTCAGCAATGAAGACGGCGGCTCTGGAGCAGGTAGTGTTTACTATCGCTGGGGTGGAAGCGGAGATTATAGCCAATACGGAAATGCTGTCACAACTCCTGAAGGAATTAGCACCATCTACTACTATGGCAAAGATAACGCCGGCAACCAAACCGCAACCTTTAGTAGAGAAATTAAGCTTGATTCAAGCAAACCAACTGTTAGCACTATTGTAGACCCATCTGAACTGAACGGCTTAGCCGGATATTATGTCAGTACTCCCTCAATTGCACTTTCAGCCGACGATGTATCTGGCAGCGGCATAGCTTCGATCAAGTACAGATGGAATGGCAGTGGAGAGTGGCAGAGCTACACAACCCCAATAACCGCTCCGGAGGATATCAACACCTTGAGCTATTACGCAATTGATAATGCCGGCAATCAAGGCAATAGTGAAAACGATCCCTACAGGACTGATACAATCAAACCGGTAGCTGATATACACCTAGATCCATCCGAGACTGATGGTAATGCCGGCTATTACAAAACTATTCCTACTTTTACATTGTCAGCAACTGATGGCAGCGGTAGCGGTCTAGTTAACATCTATTACAAGTGGGATTCCGGATCATACCAGCAATACTCATCAGTCATATCAGCCCCAGAAGGAGCCCATACTCTTTCGTACTACACTACAGATCTTGCCGGCAATTCAGGCATATCTAGCCCGATTACAAGATCATTCAAGATAGACTCTATTGTTCCGACCGCATCAGCTGATGTCTCCCCAGCCACACCAGATCAAGGCCAATATTACAAAAATACTATCCCTACTATTACTCTGTCAGGGTCAGACAGCGGTAGCGGCTTTGGCTCAATCAAATATCAGTGGAATTCAGAACAGTGGCAAGACTACACCTCTCCAATAACAGCAATAGAAGGTTCTAGTACCCTCTCGTACTATGCGATTGATAATGCAGGCAACACCGGCTTGAATGATCCTTTATCTATTGAAGTTAAGGTGGATACAACCAGTCCTGTTATCACGGATTCCAGTCCTGTACCAGCCTCTAACCCAACAAACAATCTAACGGTTAAGTTTAATTGGAAAGATGCAGTCGACACTTCCTCGGGTGTTAATAAATACCTGGTTTACATAAGTTCTTCAGAGGGTGCAACGGATATTGTCAACGGGACACCAACCGAGATCAATTCGTTTGAACACACTTTTGCCCAAGCCGGTAAATATTACATCAGGATAAAAGCAAAGGATAATGTAGATAACACAAGTGATTACTCTCAAGAAAGCTCGGTCTTGATCGACCAAACCAATCCTATCATAACATTGGACAACCTCATAGATGGTCAATATGTTAATGCAAAAAAATTTAAACTATCCGGAACATCCACTGATAAAATGCCGGGCTTAGCAAAAATACAGGTTAAGACTGATAACAAAGACTGGTCAGATGCCAATCTGACCGTCAAAATTGATTCTTCGGCTACATGGTTTTATGACTGGAACGGCTACAGTGATGGCATTCATACTGTCGAAGTAAAGGCTTTGGATTCTGCAGGAAATGAAACAACCTCTGCTAAATTTAGCTTGATTGCTGACACAACCGCCCCCTCAATTCCAACTGACCTGCGACTTTTCAACATTTCGAATCAAAGTGCGGATGTTTATGCTTCGTATCTTGATTTTGCCTCTTCGACTGATGAAACTTCAAGAATTAAAACCTATGAAGTCTATCGTGGCAACGATAAGGTTGCGGAGATTAGTCCTCACATGGAATTAGACAATGCAAACTATACTGGCAATGCTCTTCAGCCCTACTACCTAATAGACAAGGGGTTGTCTTCTTCTGCATATTCTTACAAAGTGAAAGCAACAGATAATGCAGGCAACAGCATAGAGACAACCGCTATCTCCATTGACACCTCTTCTAAATCAACTATCGAAATCGATACCATATCTGAACTTTCATCTTTCCCATCATCCACTGTTACCAAAGAAAAAACTTCCAGTATCATTTCTTGGAAGACGGTTTATCCGGCAACTTCCATCGTAGAGTATGGCGAATCTTCATCTTACGGTAAAACCAGCGAGCTAGATAATAATCCCAACCAAGGCCACTCAGTATTACTCAAAGATCTACGGCCATCGACTACTTATCATGCAAGAGTAAAGAGTAGAGATATTTACGGAAAAGAATTGGTTTCCGACGACACCATCTTTACAACTAAGACCCCTCCTGAAGATCAGTCTGTTCTTAAGGTAATCATTGGCACTCTTTCAAGTTTCTTCAAAACCATTACAGCAAGAGGAGCTGATAGCACCAGCCAGTCAAAGACTTATAACTTGGCCAGCTTGCAGGATTTCTCAGACAATATTCTTCTAACAGACATCTCATACAAGGAAAAAGGTCTTTACCAGCACATTCTTTCTTATCCGAAAGAGGAACAGGTTGAAAGATCAACTGATGGTAAGAACTATGTCAAAATAGGGGAGAACGGCTTCTATTTGGATAAAAAATTAGACTCCAACATTAGCTACTCATACAAGAAAGACAACAGCAGAGCTATCACAAGAAAGCCTGCGATTGGAGACAACAGTCCTCTTGCTATTTCAGAATCAAATATAATTAAAGAGTCAGTATTTGCAAGTAAAGACAAAGTACAGCTCACGGTCTTTTGGAAGACCAACAGGGGAGCGAGCAGTCAAGTTGAATTTGGTCAAAATTCTTCTTACGGACAGAAAACCAAAGATGACGAATCTTTGAACATCGGACACACAATCACTTTGGATGACTTAGCCCCCGAAACCGCATATCATTTCAAAGTTATTTCCAAAGACAACAAAGGCAACACAGCGGTATCGGGAGATTTCACTTTCACCACGCCAGCTGCAGAGCAACAAAAAAGTATTCTTGATACCATAATCGAATCTCTCCAAAGAGTACTGATCGCGTTAAGGTTTAACTAGCCTTCATTAAACAAAAAGCCTCATAGCAGGGGCTTTTTGTTTGTTTGGATTTTGTTCGTATTTATACTATAATGTAGATAATTAATAAAAAGAAAAATGCCAACTCAAACAAATATTTTGATCTTCTTTATTGCTCTGTCTGCGATACTCTTCCTGTTATGGCGCAAGAGTCTTAATAGGATTAGCGAATTAAAATTTCAAAAATATTCCCTTAGTTCCAAATACGGAAAGATCACAGAACAATTCTTACCTTTCCTGGATGCGTTTCCCTACAATCCATCTAATTTTAGATTCCTTGGAACGCCTATCGACGGAGTGCAATTCGAAGAAGACAAAATAATTTTTTTCGAATTCAAAAGCGCGGATGGCAGACTATCGCCCAAACAAACAAATATCAGAAGGTTGATTCAAGATAAGAAAGTTACATTTGAAGAGATTAAACTGCGATGAAAATGCATAGAAGAAAAAATAAATTTTTTTGGTATATAGTGCTAGCACTTTTTGTACTTGTAAGTGTATTTATCGTTCAATATAGATTAACCATAGCAAGGGGCCAGATAAGCAATGGAAATCAACCGATCGCAGAAGCAAATAATCCAGAAACTAATAGTAATATAGCTACAAACAACATCGCAAAGGAAAGTGTTACCACCTCACTAGAAGTTGTAAATTACAACAGCAATAAAGACAGTACAGCAAATAAGACTACTTCAAAAATACCAATTTTAATGTACCACCATATTAGAAATTACATCAATCCCGAAGATAAAGTTGGCACAAACTTGTCCGTTTCGATACAAGATTTTGCGGCACAATTGGATTTAATAAAATCTAGAGGTTTCACAACTATTACATTCAACGATGTAGATGCTGGCAATATTCCCGAGAAAGCTATCATACTCACATTCGATGATGGATATTCAAATTTTTACGAAAACGCTTACCCGGAGCTCAAGAAAAGAGACATGGAGGCAGTCGCGTATATTATTTCAAATTTTATTGGGAAAGACGGCTATATGACAACAGATCAAATTTTAGAGATAGATAAATCAGGTATAGAAATAGGGGATCACACGCTCTCACATTCCGATCTATCAAAAATATCAGCGGAAAAAGAAAAAAATGAAGTTGAACGTAGCAAAGTAATTCTGGAAGAAATTTTGAACAAAAAACTGGCAAGTTTCTGTTATCCTTCCGGCAAATACAATTCTGAGGTTATGAAAATAGTAGAAAGTGCCGAGTTCAAATATGCAGTTACGACGAAGCCCGGTATTTCCAATTTTGTTAGCGCATTCGACCTCAACAGGTATAGAGTAAACAATAACACATCAATTAAATCATACTTAAAATAATGAATACGTACGCTATCACCGAAAAACAAGCAGGGGAGCGCCTTGATGCTTATCTTGCAAAAAATTTTAAAGAATTTTCAAGAAGCTATTTCTCCGCCCTTATCAAAGAGGGGGAGGTTTTAGTAAATAAAGAAATAGTAAAGCCTTCATACATGCTGAAAGATCAAGATATTGTCGAAGTTACTGTTAGGGAAAAAATCGAAGCCCTTACCCCAGAAGGGGAAGATATACCTCTCAAAATTTTATATGAAGACGATAATGTCATAGTTATTGATAAACAACCGGGGCTCGTTGTTCACCCTGCAGCCGGCAATCTAACAGGCACTCTGGTAAATGCTTTGATAAACCATTTCCCCAAGATCAAAGAATCGACTTTTGAAGAAAATAGTGTTATTTCTACCTTACGTGCAGGCATCGTACACCGCCTGGACAAAGATACATCTGGAGTTATAATTTCTGCCAAGAACTCAAAGACTCTTCATTCTCTGTCTAAACAAATCAAAGATAGAGCCGTTGATAAAACATATCTTGCCATATGTTTCGGATGGCCCGAAAATGAAAAGGGCGTTTTATCAAATTACTTAGGCAGACATCCGAAAAACAGAAAAATGGTTGCCGAAATAGGGCCGGAAAAAGGCAAGGAAGCAATTTCTCATTACACAGTAGTAAAATATCTTGCAACTAAAAATCAAGATAAATTATCATTGATTGAATTTAATATCAAAACCGGACGAACGCACCAAATCAGAGTGCAATCGGCGTTGATGGGCCATCCGGTAATGGGGGATAGCGCATACGGCAACAAAATTAGTAATATACTCTCAACTAAATTAAAAATAGTAAGGCAGTTGCTGCACTCAAACACGCTTTCAATAACAATTCCAGGAGAAAAGACCCAACGGAAATTTGAAGCCGATCTACCAAAAGACTTTTTAAATGTGCTCAATGACCTGAAAGAAGTTTAATAGAGATTACTACCTCATATAAGGTATTGATAATCTCTTTTAGTATATGATAGCGTATTACTTGACTACACTAGATCCTTAATCAAGGAGCTCAATGGAAAGAGAGAGAATAACGATATCAATCAAAAAAACTCTTTTGAATGACATCGACAAGACAATAGACGGAGTGCAAATCAGAAACAGATCCCATGCCATCGAAACCTTGGCCAGCAAAGGCCTAAAGAATTCAAATATAAACAAAGCAGTTCTCTTGCTGGGCGGTAAGGATGCGATGGAGTACATACCTGCGGCAAAAGAATACATTACTCATTTGAAAAGCTTGGGCTTTGAACACCTATACATTGCTGTGGGGTATCTTGCTGATAAAATTAAACAAAAAGTCGGGTTCGGCGAAGAATATGGTCTCTCTATCGAATATCTAGAAAAAGGAGAAGGATCGGGAGGCGCCATATTGCCTCTGAAAAAGTCATTGAATAGCACCTTCGTTGTCATTAACTCCAGTAAATACTCCAAAATAGATTTCAGCAGATTATTGGATTATCACAATCGCTTCAGCCTATCGGCAACCATCTCGACTGACAACTTAGAGAGTTTAGAGGGATTGTATATTTTTGACCCTAAAATTTTTGAGTATATACCTAAAGGGTTTTCAATGTTAGAAACGGATGTTTTCCCTAAATTATTTGCCAAGAATGAAATAATAGTATTTCCGGTTGCAAATTAACTATCTAATATAATATCATAAAGTAGTAAATGAATATTTTATCGGAGAAAAGATGAATAAAAAGCTTTGGGTCACTTTTGGATTAATATTGGTAATTGTATTTTTTGCAGTCGTTATTGACATGCCAAAAAGTTTTCTTTGGGGCAACAAAATAAAAGCCTCTTTGGGTCTTGACCTTGTCGGGGGAACAGAACTCGTTTATGAGGCAGATTTATCTCAATCGACAGATAAAGCAAAAGATTTAAGCAACCTATCAAGCGTCTTTCGCGGAAGAATTGATGAACTCGGCGTAGCCGAGCCTAATATCCAAACATCAGGATCAAACAAAATTATAATCGAGCTGCCGGGCATAAAAGATATCAACCAAGCGATTGGCAGGATCGGGGCAACTTACGAACTAGTTTTTATAAAAGAAAAGACAGCGGAAGACGGAATTCAACTAAAAGATTATTATGACCCTTCGTTTAGCTATCCTGGATACTGGAAGAAGACCGATTTAACAGGTAGACAATTGCTGAATTCCGAATATACATTCCAGAGCAGCAACAGTCAAAATGCAGGACAATCAGAACCAGTCGTATCATTGAAGTTTGATAATGCCGGTAAGGAAAAGTTTTCTCAACTGACTAAGAACAATCTCAACAAGAGAATTGCGATCGTTTTGGATGACAAAATAGTTTCCGCTCCAACTGTCCAGTCAGAAATTTCAAGTGGAGAGGCTGTCATAAGTGGTTCAAAAAACATTAAAGACGCACAGCAGCTGTCGAAGAGGTTCAACGAAGGTATGCTGCCCGTTCCTGCTAAGTTGATCGGACAACAAAACGTTGGCGCTACCCTCGGACAAGATTCAATCAAAAACAGTACAGTGGCTGGCATAATTGGTTTATTCCTGGTCGCCTTGTTTATGATTCTTTACTACAAAACTTCAGGCTTAGTGGCTATCATCGCCCTTGTGATATATACATTGATCTCAATGGCTCTTTATAAATTAATTCCAGTAACTTTGACGTTAGCTGGTATAGCCGGCTTCATTTTGTCGATTGGTATGGCAATAGACGCGAACATTCTTATTTTTGAAAGAATGCGAGAGGAGTTAAAATCGGGCAAGACTGTAAATCTTTCTATTATTGACGGTTTCAGAAGAGCTTTTTCATCTGTAAAAGATTCAAATCTTTCATCCATAATAACCTGCGCAATTCTTTACTTTACAGCCGGCTCAGGGCCTGTAAGGGGATTCGCCTTAACCTTGGGACTTGGCATTGCGGTCAGTATGTTTTCGGCTATCACCGTCACCAGAACGCTTCTTTTGCTCATAGCTAACAGTAAATTAAAGAGGTTCATCCATGTATAAAATTATTGAAAAATCATATCTTTGGCTAACTATATCCGGAATTTTCATTGCCCTATCTGTTATATTTATCATCGCCTTTGGTTTGAGGTTGGGAGTAGACTACAAAGGTGGTACTGCAATTCAAATTCAAACATCATCAGTAGAAAAAAATAAAATCGTAGAAGAAATTTTTGCTGAAAATAAGATTGAGACTTTTCAAATCAAAGAAGCAGGAAACAATCAATTAATGCTTAAGTTGCCAGTTCTAACAAACGAAGAACATACCAACTTAACAGCAAAATTCAAAGAAAAATTAGAGAATTATAGCGAAGAAAGTTATGATACCGTCGGACCAAGTATTAGCAAGGATCTGACGCGAAAATCAATTTATGCCGTTATATTGGCATCTTTAGGCATAATTATTTATATTGCTTGGGCATTCAAAAGAATACCTAAACCACTATCCCCTTGGAAATTCGGCCTCTGTGCAACCGTGGCCTTGATACATGACCTACTGATTACTATAGGGTTTGTTGCTTTAGCTGGACATTTTTTCTCCTGGATGGAGGTGGACGCCCTGTTTATCACTGCCCTGCTTACCATAATGGGTTTTTCTGTTCACGACACAATTGTTGTGTATGATCGACTGAGAGAAAACTTTATCAAGAATCCCCATCAAGACATAAAACGAACTATTGAAGAAAGCGTAAATCAAACGCTTGCGAGATCCCTAAACACTTCAATGACCGTTTTAATCGTTTTATTATCGATGTTCTTGCTTGGCGGAACTGCTATCAGACATTTTATTTACACTCTTATAATAGGGGTATTCTTCGGAACCTACTCATCAATCTTCGTGGCCTCAGCCTTGGTAGCCTTATGGCACAGCAATTCCAGGAACAAAGGTCTAGCCGCAAAGTAGTCAGAGTTCCTTAAAAACACCGAAGGCTCGATAGGGGAGAGTGGCATTGAAAACAAATCATTTTATATTCTTAAAGTTTATATTTGATTGATTGCTTAAAGAATATATCATCACCGTAAAAATAAAAGTAAAAATAGATTGCAAAATAAAATATTGAAAAAAGGTTCACTATGTACATCGTAATTTTAGGACTAGCTGTCGGCATTTTAATTGGCGGCTTCTTGCAGCTAAACATTCCGGCTGAATACGCCCGCTATACCGCGGTATCCATTATCGGTATACTTGATTCCCTATTTGGCGCTTTGAAAGCTTCAACAGAGAAAAAATACGATACGACCATCTTTGTAACAGGCCTTGCCTTCAATATGATAATTGCTGTTCTTATTACCTTTATTGGCGACAAACTTGGACTGGATCTCTACATGGCAATTCTGGTTGCTTTCATGATTCGCATCCTTGCTAATATAGGAATCATCAGAACTACAACATTAGACAAGTTTCTCAAGAAAAAACAGTAACTGACTTAAAATAATAACGAACGAAAAACAATAGTAGGTATTAGTTATCGTTTTTCTAATAAAAAGCCCCTAAAATCGATTTTAGGGGCTTTTATCTCAATATACTGATCATGTTGCTCGCGAACTACTAGCACCAGATATCATAACAACAACTAATAAGGTACTATGTCGCATAATGTATGTTATACGACATTAAGCATTATTAAATTCTAGATATTTGGTCAACCGGACAATTTACGCCAGCCACTTAAACTCGCTGTTACAAGCCAATCTAAGGCCATATTGATTAGCGGCCTTACGTTGTATTCTCTTTTACGGAGTTCTTCGTTTACTGGCATCCGAACTTATTGACCAATTCAATTACCAAGCAAGCACACTCAACCACTTCTCCGGTTGGTTTACGAAGGGGGAGGGCTCAATCGTGTCAAAATAGCATCAACCCAGCAGATATTGTTAGAAAAATCCAATGATTTGTTAGCCATTATAACAGCAAATTATAATCTAAGAATTATCCGGTACCGATAAGCGGAAAAAGAACATTTTTTCATTTTATCTTGAATAGATATTCAAAACCAAAGGTGCTACTTTTTTTAGATAAAGATAATGCCTTATTGCACAATAAAATAAAAGTGCAAATAGAAGGCACTCCCCCGTTTAGCTCTCCCCCGCCACTTTACAAAAAATTATTCTGAGATCTTTACTGCTTGGCCTTCTTCAATATGCTGAGGTTGACTGCTATTGCCAACGGCAGAGCTATTTGAATCATCCTTATCGTCTATTTTGTCTTCGTTGGTGTTAATAACTGGATTTTCTAGTTCCTGCTTAATTTCAGTAACTTGTACATCTTTTGCAATATAACCCAAATCACTTGAGGGATGACTTTCCATAAGCATTGGCTCATTGGATATGCCCTCTTTAATCTCAACGATAGGGTTAGTCACATTGTCTTCAATAGCAAGAGGAACCACATCTTCAACCGGTTTTATCTCAAGACGATTTTCAGCAAGCTTTAAATCATTTTTTGTGACCACTTTCATTGCAAGATCTATCATCGAAAGAGCAGCAGAAGGAACTTCAATTCCTAATTCTTTATATTTGTCTAAAGCAATTTCCTCACCAACATACCATTTAATTCCGCCTTTACCAGTTTGCTCTTTATAAAGCTTATCCCCTATTATATTTTTATATTTTAAAATTCTAGTTTTTTCCTTTTTTTCAGATTTTTGATCTTCGTCATTGCTCTGTATTACTTCTTCTTTAAAAACTGTATTTTCTTCCGATTTGATTCCTGCAATAATACGTTCCTGAGGCTTTGTCACACTTTGTGTGACAATTTCTGCCCGCACTGTTCTATCAACTATTTTGGGCTCAAAAGACTCTCCCCCATTTTTTTTGAGAAGCGCTTCAAGACCTCCCTGTCTAAACACTTCCGCTTCTTTTCTTAATTCATTTTCTTCTTCTTTCGAACGGTTCCCTATTTGCTCTTCAACAAGCGCTCTATCGCTAGAATAATTCTTTCGAGATAAGTTTATCACTGTTTCAGCATTTCCTGACATCTTTTGAACAGGAGGCAAAGTTCTGGCCGAGAAAGCAGGCGGCGCAATCCCATCGATCAATAATTTTAAATATACTGTATATCTATCTAGATTAACCAAATCATTTGCGTCGAAAACCGGCTCAAATTCCTTGACAAGAAAAGCAGCATCCGTGCCGCCTACGCGAAAGGTAATGATAGTTCCGGCATTGCCGAAGACAGCGCTTCTTACAGCTTCTTGCATCTGTTCTATGTACTGATTGGCCATAGTTAAGCAAAGATTATATTTTCTTGCCTCAGACAAAATTACTGCAAATGAATCGGTGGCAAAATTTTGAAACTCATCAACATATAAGTAAGTATCAGGCCGATTATCTGCGGCAGTATCAGCTCTACTCATTGCCGCCAACTGAATCTTTGTGATCATCATAGCGCCGAGCAAGGCAGAATTGTCTTC
Source organism: Patescibacteria group bacterium (assembly GCA_038216025.1). Taxonomy (GTDB): domain Bacteria; phylum Patescibacteriota; class UBA1384; order XYA2-FULL-43-10; family 1-14-0-10-43-13; genus JBBQQK01. The sequence continues at coordinate 5,487 of JBBQQK010000013.1, read as the reverse complement.
GCCAATTTTGCCTCGGGATAAATTAACAACCAAGATTTTTTTATTATCCATTATTTCACGAATATTTATTCGAGAATTAGCTTGACCGACGATGTTGCGAATCGTTGCGGTAGCCAAGAACTGCCCTACCTTATTCAAAATAGGAGAGACGGCCTCGGTTCTAAATTTAGCATCATATTGTGCGAACTCATTCACCCAGAAATCTCTGATGACAGAATCTTTTACTTTTTCCACTACTTTATCTCGAAAACGGTTCTCCGTCAGCATTCGTGGAATATCGAGCATTGTCGAGTTAGGATAATCCAAAAGAGCGAGTACGGTGTTACGTAAAATATGTTCAAGTCTTGGACCCCAAGAATCTCCGAATATTTTTTTAAAGATGCCGACAAATCCCGAAGCAACCATTCCCTTAAAGTCATCATCTACCGACTCCAACAGATTGAATGCTACCGGGTAAGCCCTATCAGCAGGATCAAAAACAATTACGTCCCCCACTCTCTCGTCCGGAATGCATGACAATACTTTATCAGCCAATTCGCCATGAGGATCTACGACGATCACTCCCCTGCCTTGCACAACATCATTGATTGCCATATTTTCAATTAAAGTAGATTTGCCAGTACCTGATTTTCCCACAATGTAAATATGTCTTCTTCGATCATCACTCTTAATTCCGAATTCACGGTATACGTTCCGAAAATTGGTCACCCCTATCACGGTAAACTGTTCATTTGGAGTATTTTCAGCAAGTGGTAGGTTTGCTGGCGGCTCACCTTTTTTTGCTCCAGACCAAACAATATTTGGAGTCTCAACTGATTTATGAGGAAAATGAAAAACAGAGGCCAGCTCAGTAATATTAAGAATACTTCCTTCGTCACCAAAGTATCGTTGGCTGTACTCATCAAAAACTTCACCGTCATTCTCTTTAATTTCTCCTGCCGTAAAACCATTAAGGTTATTTGTATTGAATTGCTTGAAGGCAGCGGCTACAGTTTGACACCTCACCTTTGCAGTGAGCGTGTCGCCAGACACAGAAAATATCCTAATTTTTGTTTGAAAACCAAGTTTTGTGATTTTTTGCTCTATCCCTTTTAAAGCTTCTTCAACCGAAGCCGGGAGCTTAATTTCCGCTTTTTCGTCAACCATTTCTTGCCCTGGTTTGAATGCCTGCATGGCAATCATTTTTAGAAATTTACCAAAACCGCCCAATAATACTTTTCGCATATCAGGACCACCGATTGGTTTACCTGATCGGACAGAGGAAACTATTTTATTGCCTTTATCTTGCCAATCATCCCCTACCGGCTTGATTATCAATTGGAACCAGACTTGCTCCATGCTATTCAACTTGGACATTACAGAAGTAATGCCAGACAACGGATCAACTTCAAAATCAGAAAAGCATTTAATCGGATAGACATCCGGTTTCGTCAAAATCAATTCACAGCCCGCGTAGCTTGAATTATGTTTATCTACATCTTTTACGTAATCTTCGACAACGTTAATTTCAACTGTGGGATATTGTGCATAAATCTGTCCTTCCACAAAGTCTTTTATATGTTTTGGAGCGGTGACATAAAATTGAATAAATTTATCTTTGGCCACAATTTCAAAACTCATCTGACTCTGAAATTCAGAACTAGAAGAGTAAATACCATGTAATGCAGCGAACATTTGCTCTGCAGCAAGTGGATGCTTTTCGTTATTTTTGGGTACGTCGATTCTTAATGTGACATACTCTTGAATTCTTTGCCAACCGATTTTATTATGTTCTTTTTTAACTTTTTTCAAATTCAAAAAAATATAAACAGGGCCCAATATCAATACTCCCAGAATAGTAACCAGTAATATTTCCATTTTTTCCTTATCCTGATGCTATTCGCACCAAGGCGGTTAATAAAATAAATTAAAAGCAAGATTGCTCTTGCTTTTAATTATAGTACATTATACAACGATTTACTAGTTTTAACTAGCTAACTTATATTTATCCTTACCGACTTTTTTAAATTCTGTTTTTGTTTGAAGATTTATGATAATAGTATTTTTTTTAACAGCCCTCTTGGCAAGTACAGCTGATATAATCTCTTCGGTGGTCATTGGATCTAGATTAGCTTTCATAACCTCCGATATCACATCCTTAACCGTTCCTGGCTCATAACCCCATTCGGACAAAGCATAGATACCACGGCCGATGAGAACGAAACGATCATCTGCAATCAATTCGTTATGAACAGTCGCTCTTACAACTTTTTTCTTAGAGAAACTCTGTTCATTGATTCTTTTTGCAATTTCATCAAAATGAAGTGGTTTTCCTTCGCTTTTCAGAACATAATAGATTTTATCGCGAACGTTCCTGGGATTTACTTCAGGCCATTTTGCAAGACCCACGTGACCAGTTTCAGTCTTAACAAGTTTTTTGCTCACAGATGGAAGCTCAGACAAGAAAGTAATTTCATATTTGCTGTGTTCGGGATGGTTATTAACCAATATATCTATAGATTCAGGCTTTTTTATTTTCTCGAGATGTTTAGCCCAGTCTTCGATAACTTTCACTACATCATCTTTTGAAAGAGAAGAAAGTACCCAGCTAGACTCGAGCTCTCTAGTTTTTTCAATTTTTTTGATTTGAGGCATTAAGAAGAAAATAAGACCAAGGGAATTATATTCATCTGGAGTTCTATATTCTTCCTCAAGAAATTTTCTAGCTGCGTTCTTTGAAGTAGTGATTTTACCGATACTGTTAAAGGTTGTGATAATCCACTCGATATAATCAGGATTTTTATCCACAATCTCTTTGGCTAACTTTTTAAGGCTTTCCCGTTCGATCTGACGAATGCGCTCCCTGGACAGCTTGAGTTCTTTTCCAATACTCGACAAAGTTTTTCTTGATTCGCCTATACCAAAACGACCGGCAACAACGCGTTGCTCTTTTTCTTTTAAATTGACTAACGCTTTCTTAACAATTTTAAGCGGGCTGAAATTCTTGATTGGCATAATAATATTTACCCTAAATTATCTAAAACATTTTCTACTGCTGCCCATTCCGACTCGCCTTTTTCTGGAACGATGATGGTAAGCTTATCCCCTGCCTTCGCTTTATAATATGTAACCGAGGCCAAAATAACACGATATTTTTTGCCTTCGGAATTAACGACGTATTTACCTTCGGTGACTTCTTCAAGATCTCCCAAGATTTTCTTTCGCTTGATGGGTCCGATTTGTTTGAAAACAAACGAACCGTCCTCTGAGATGGTAAGCTTTAAGATGTCGCCCGGAATTAACTTTGATTTGGATGCATAATTTGCTGGAACAGGATACTTTTTGTTTTCAGAATCGATCATTGTCTCGCCGTCAAATACTCCCTCTACGATACGTCCGTCATTTGAACCTGAGAGGTCTTTGGCTTTGTTGCTCAGTTCGGAAGAAAATAAAATGCTTTTAGCTTGACGCAGATTGTTTTCAGCAGTGTCAAGTAGTTGTTTTATAGCTTCCAGTTCTCTTTCCGTTGCCATTGAAACCTTTCGTTTTTGTTTTAAAGCTGTACTTATATTACCACATAAATAATAATCCGTCAACACTTTTAAAGGTTGAACGGATATTATTTCAAAACTATCATAGGTTCGGATTATTCTAAAATTTTAAGATAGATCTTTAACTTTTAGCCATTACATCAGTAGCGCTGATTCCTGGCAGATCTATAAGGTCAACCTTGGAGCGATCTAGTATTTCTTTGGATACCTCTTCACAAGGTCTGCCATATTTCAATCTGGAAAGTTCTTTGATTGCTTTTCCCAAAGATGGATTTCCGTCATAATCGTCAGGCCAAATTGACTGACCGTTAAATGGCTTGGTTGGCGCTCCATCTATAAGCATTTTAATATAGAAATTGTATTTATCGATACTCGTTAAGTCATCTTGTTTTAAGGGATCAAATTCTTTTACAAAAAATTCTGAATCAGCAGCTCCCATGCGGAAAGCAACAAGCGTACCGGCATTTCCAACTACTGCTGCTCGTATTTTTTCATCTAATTGCTCGATATATTGATTTGTAATAGCCAAACCGAGCTTATACTTTCGTGATTCCGAAAGAATCGTAGCAAAAACATCAGTTATAAAATTTTGAAACTCATCAACGTATAAGAAAAATGGAACACGCTTGCTCTCTTGAATATCTTGGCGGGAAAAAGCTCCCATGGCGATCTTTGAAACTATTATCATGCCCAGCAGAAAAGCGTTTATTTCCCCTATTTTACCTTTGGAGAGATTGCAAATTAAAATCTTTTTATTGTCCATTACATCTCTGAAATCAAAAGAAGATTTGGTTTGACCAATAATATTGCGCATCATATCATTTGTCATAAAACGTCCAAATTTGGATGTGAAATAGTTCAACATCTCTGACTTATGAAAATCAGCTGTCTTAGCCATTTGGTTTTCCCAAAAGCCTTTTACTACCGGATCGGTAACATATTTAACACGGTCTTTTTCAAAATCAGGATCAGTAAATAGTCGAGGAACATCGATAATCGTTCCACCTTCAGGATGCGACATCAATGTAAGAGCAGCATTTCTCATCCAATGTTCAAACTGAGGGCCAACCATTCCTGTCTGATTTGGATCGAATAATTTATAAAATATCTGAATTGATTCTTGCACTAGAAAATCTCTTTGTTCGGTTGTTTTCCATTCAAGCATATTCAAGCCAAAGGGACGTTCTATGTCAGACGGATTAAAATAGATAACATCGTCAGCTCGCTCCTTCGGTATATGATTTAAAATCCATTCGGCAGCGTCTCCATTTGGATCCAAGTAGCAAACGCCATGTCCAGCTTCAATATCTTGACGAATCATATTTTGAAACATCACGGTTTTACCCACGCCGGTCTTACCAATCTGGTAAATATGGCGCAAACGATCCTGTAACTTGATTCTTATTGGAATTTTTTGCCCACGATAAGTAGCATTGCCGATAATAGTTCCCTCTTTGGGCATATTTGCCGGAGGCGGCTCTTTTTTTGCCAATAACCAACAAATATTTGGCGTTTCGCAAAATCGATTTGGCAGATGATATACGGAAGATAGCTCTTCTGTATTTAAAATCATCCGGGGCCCGGTACCAAAAAGCCTAAAAACATAATTGGTGATTTCAGTTTTTTTATCCAATCCCCTTCTAATATTTAAGCCGTTAGAATCAGGCGCATGAAATTGATTGTACGCCGACGCAATATTATCAAGATTTTGACGGGCTTTTTGAGAGGTCTCAGCCACAGACACAAGCCTAACCTGACATTCAAAACCAAGCTTTGCCGCCTTTTCCCCCAAAAGCTTTATTTGGCTCTCTTGCATTGGAGTCATTTTGTGAGGATTGTTTGGATTGTAAAATTCGTTATGCTGCTCTTTGCCGGTCATTGCTGTATTGCTGGATCCAACAAAATTGAAAAAGGATTCACTCGCTCTAACTAGCAAATTATTTGAATGGGAAATACG
>JBBQQK010000012.1:0-18219 GCA_038216025.1 Patescibacteria group bacterium | reverse complement strand
ATATTCGTATTGTTGGGACTCGAACACGAGTGGGGTCGGGAGAACAGTTGGTCTCCCGAAGTAGGAAGGAATCGGAAACCGAGGGTGTCCGAAAGCCAGCCCGTTGCTCTGGTTGTGGGTCAAAGGTTAAACAATAACTATCCATTTGTTCCGAATTTGTTAAATCATAAGATATTTTTCACTGATAGCTATATCCCGCTAAGTTTTTGGAAAGACGATTTGCTATAATATCCACATGACTTATAAAACTCATCTGTCTGCTGGAGTATTATTCTCTTCTGTTTATTTCTTGCATATTTCCAATGCGCAGTTTTCGCCTGTAGTTCTAATATTGTTGATTCCGACTCTCATCGGAGCAGCTGCTCCTGATTTGGACACGCCTTCAGGCGAACTTTGGGACAAGATTCCTGCCGGCATTATTATTTCGCGTATTGTAAATCCGGTATTCATTGGCGGTCATCGCCACCTCTCCCATTCTTTCCTCGGTATGGGCTTATTTGTTTCTCTGTTTTCATTGTTTATTAAAATAGTAAATTCACATTTTGGCTTAATTCTTAATTCTGAATCCTTCATTCTAGCCTTTGTTCTCGGCTATGCCTCTCATTTATTTGCTGACATGTTTACGGAGTCCGGTGTGCCGCTGCTATTCCCTTTGGGCTACCATTTTGGTATTCCGCCCATCAAAAAGGCCCGGATTAAGACGGGAAAATGGTTTGAGAACTTGGTTATTTATCCTGCGGTAAATATTACGATACTAATTCTAGTCTATCGGTATATTGTTAGATAATATTATTTGATCTTGATCTCATGCAGAACTTGTTGGCCGGCTGTCGTATTGTCGACATCAACGCCATAGATGGCGATATTTTCTATCGTAAAATCGAATTGAACGTTCTTCAAAAATTGACGAACTTTTTCTTTTTTGTCTAAATCGAAGAATTCATCGATTGCTCTTTGGTCCCGTATTCGTCCCAAAGTTAAGTGTGGAACAAAAGGTTTTTGGTCTGTCTCTTTGATGTAATCTTTTAGCTGCTCAGATAAGTCTTTTTGGAGGTCTAAGAGCTCTGATGAAAGATTGACGTTGAGATATAGGACCAGATTGTAATTGGTAAAAAAGCCGAATCCCTTGATTGAAACTTCACCCGCTTTAATGTTGGCCTTAATTTTTTCTTTAATAGCAATTAAATTTTCCTCTGATTGTTCGCTCAAGAATGCCAAGGTAATGTGAGGCACTTTTGCATTTGTTGTATCTAGATTCGGAACGAGTTCTTTCAATTCTGTCAGAAGCTTTGAGAATTGCTCCTTCAAATCCTTTGAAAACTGGATACCTATAAAGCTTGCTTTATATATAGACATAGCACTTCCTTTCGTTGGTTCTTAAATATAGGAATCAATATTGATTAAAGCCTATTTTGCACGCATAATCAAATCTATGAACAAACAAAATAAAAAACTTACCCCTGAAGAAAAAAGAGTCATCGAGGAAAAGGCAACCGAAGCTCCACATTCTGGTATATTTGACCGGCATTTTGAAAACGGAATTTATGTTTGCAAAAAATGTGGCAATCCGCTTTACAGGTCGGAGAATAAATTCGAAGCGTTTTGCGGTTGGCCCAGTTTTGATGATGAGATAGAAGGGGCGGTAAAGCGAACTCAAGATGCTGACGGCATAAGAACAGAAATCAGTTGCGCTGTTTGCGGTGCGCATTTGGGCCATCTCTTTAAAGGGGAGTATCTGACTCCTAAAAATATTAGACATTGCGTGAACTCTATCTCGATGGATTTTAAACCAGGAGAAAAACATGAAAAGTGAAAAGGTGGTTTTGGGCGGGGGGTGCTTTTGGTGCACCGAGGCAGTATTCAAGCAATTAAGCGGTGTAAGCAAGGTGACGCCAGGTTATGCAGGCGGCAATGTTGACAACCCGAGTTATCTACAGGTTTCAAGTGGTGAAACCGGTCATGCCGAGGTTGTTGATGTGGAGTATGATCGAGAAGTCATTGGTCTTAAAGATTTGCTTAAAGTTTTCTTTTCAACTCATAATCCGACTACCGCCAATCAGCAAGGAGCAGACTTTGGTTCTCAATACCGGTCAATTATTCTATATACTATTGAAGATCAAAAATATGAAGCGGAGAAATATATTATCGAATTAGAAGAGCGAAAGATATTTGATAGTCCAATCGTAACGGAAATTAGGCCGCTTGAAAATTTCTATCCTGCAGAAATAAGCCATCATGACTATTATGAACTTCATCAAGGATCTCCTTATTGCCAGATAGTTATTAATCCAAAAATAGAAAAATTAAGGAAAGAGTATTTGGAGCTGATAAAGTAGCTCTTTTCGGGCCACTATTTTAATGGTATATAAATAGTAGAGTCAGAAAAACTACTTCGAGGTGGACGAGATGTCTGAAGATTGTTACATAAGTTGTCCTGGAGCATATACTGAAATCAACGACGAAGGGAGGTGTGGTCAATGTCTGAAAAAACTAAACCTGAGATTATCAGGGGAACTTTCGTCCCTTCCTACGAAGGACAAGGACCAGGAAAGCGATTCAACGGTTACGTGTTTAAGTTGAATCAACCAGCTATCTGTAAGGCAACTGGCTCGGGGCACAACATTACAGGAGTCAACGATCAAGTAAGAACAGTTGACCCAAATGCCTGTTGCATTGATTGCAAGGCAGCAGTACGCCTGGATGGGTTCGGTAGATAGAAAAGAAAGGGGAGACAGCGATGAAGCTCGTCTGTATCATCGATGCTTTCGGTCAGTTTGCGCTTGTCTGTTATATTGTCTGCCAGGTCATTTTTGACAAGAGGCAAGTTAACAAGAGTCTGACAGCTTAAGATCAATGCCCCATATCGTCAGAATGGCGCGCTGGGGCAAAAACCAGAGCCCTCAACTATTGATGGTTCTGTTTTTTATTTGTCACATTAGCTAAACAGTACTATTATAAAATTGAATAATATTTTTTGATAAAGGAGAAAGCATGGATTGGGCCAAGCTAAATAACAAAAAGCCGCAAGAGATCTCATTTTACGGTGTTGCATTATTGGTAATTTTAATTGGAGCCACAGTTCTTGGAATGGGTATAGCCGGCTATTTCCTAAATATCTTTTTCGGTTTCAGCTTAATTTCTCCAAGCAGCAAGGTTATGGGCGGTTCCATCGTAACGGTTTTAGGCTACATATTTCTGGAAATCGAACTATTGCGCAAAAGTATAAAATAGCTAATTCGACTGATAGGAATCTTGCGGTTCAGATTTAGAGATTGTAAACAATACGTTAAAGGCGGCCGACATCTTGTCGGCCGCCTAATGTTACGGCTGCTGTTCTAGCTCTTTGAGTTCTGATTGAAGCGCAACTATCTCTCCGGATAGTTGTTCTAGCTGCAAAGCTACTTTTGTTTTACGCTTTTCCATGGCTTCGAGTTGCTGTTTCTTTGCCTGAATCTGAGACTGTCGTCTCTGGTTCTCTTCTTGTCTGATGTAATTGCGGTAATCTTCTTCCAACTCTCGGCACAAATCGAGAGTTTTGAAGAGAGGATTTCCGTCCTTCCAGCCTCCGATCACCGGCTCAAGCAATCCCTCAAACACCAGTTTTTCTAGCACTGCGGCGATTGCTTCTTCCCTTACCTTGTGCCCTAAAACCTTCGGGACAAGCTCGAGAATCTCCTGGCTCCCGACCACATCTTTGTCGTGCAAAAGGTATGAGAAGTGCTTGAGCTGTTTGCGGCTGAGCTTCTCGGTGATACGAATCTCGTTCTGAATTCCTTTTCTTATCTTTTTCCGTTTTCGTTCGGAAATCTCAGGGATATCTACTTGCGATAGAATAGTCTGAAGTTTTACCTTGTCAGCACATGCGGCGAGGAACATGCACGCACCCGGTCGCTCAAGGTTGAACAGATCATAGACTACCTCTGTTGACGGACATATTAGTCTGCACTCCCATTGCCATTCGTGTCCGCTTGGACGAACCCTCAAAATGGCTGTGCTCATGTTGTCGTTGGCTAGAGTGATTAGTTTTACGCCCGTGAAGTTTTTTGCAGCTAGATATCTGCCAATTTGAAGCTCATATTCCAAGTGTTCGAGAGGCGCTGGCATAATCTTGTTAAGCCATTTCTCTACTAAAACCTTGAAGTCCTTGGGTCGTCTCTCAATGCTATGTTGGCCTTGATATTCGACCTCTACAGTATGGCTGCCAAGCTCTTCGCTTGACAAGTCAACTACACAGATTCTGACGTTCAATTTTCTTTGCCCCTTTCAAGTGATTTCGGACTCCGGCGAATGTTGAGATTATATCATATTTACTCAAAAAATCAAATATTTAAAGGTCTGTTTCGTTGGCTTTATATCGATCTGCACAACTTCACTTCGTTGAGGTGAAGCCCTGTGGATAGAAAAATTCTGTCTCCTGCTTAAGTTTGTTATAATAAAAAGATGAAGATGCAGCTTAGTGGCCATAAAAATTATTTAAGAATATATATTACTATCAGTTTTTTTGTTTTGCTGTTTCTCGGCGCAATGATATGTAGACGATATTATAAAGCCGATATTGTTGGTGAAACGGCGATGATTAATGTTGACGCCAATAATGTTATCGGAAGCTTAAATGACGAGATGTTTGGAGGAGGAGTTCCCGGAGCGGACCCCGTGTTTTTCTTGTCGTATTATCCTCAAGTACTGAAGAATATGGGTATAAAGGTTATCCACACAGGAATCGATCCATTTTTTATTCCTTTTACGGATACTATCGGACCAAAAAACCAACGAGAAATTATGCGAGTCTCTGCTGGCCAACCCATATATTACCCTGGGCCGGATGAATGGACCAAAACGGCTTCTGAGGCAGAATCTGAATTATCTGTCGTAATTCCATATAACGATGGTAGCGAGAAGTACCTGGATCAGGCTGGTTATTTAGTTGAGTATACCAATGTGACTGTAACGCCTGAGATAGATAGCCGGGCGTTGAATTTGAATTGGCAAATTGGAACTTATGAGGCTTTTGATGCTAACGTGCCGAGTGGATATTTCGCATGGCTCCGCAAGCAATACAACGGTGGAAAAAACGAGCCGATAAAAGAAATCAAATATTGGGAAATCGGAAACGAAGTTTTCGGCAGCTGGTATGGAGGAAGTGGAATCACGGCTGAATCTTACATAACTAAAGCGATAGAATTTGGCAAAAGAATGAAAATTGTTGATCCAACAGTCCAAGTTGGAGCATCTTTTGACAGTAATTGGTCAGTTTCTTTCTGGGATCAAAAAGCAGGAAACAACAGGCCTTGGAGTGAAGTATTAATTGATGAAATTGTTCATGACGGCCATATGGCTATGGCGCAGAACAGGCAGCCGTCGATTGATTTTGTAGCTCCTCATTTTTATGGCCCTGGGGTTAGCGGAGGAAAGAATCTGAGTTTTGATTTGTGGAATCCCAAACAGGTTCAGTACAAGGACATTGGTGGCAATACCATCGCCGAGCTTGATAGCTTGCCTGTTTCCTTTGCTCGTACCGTACATCTAAATGAAGGCAGGTATACGCTATCAGTTGAAGGGAGCGATGTTGGTATTCCTGATCAGCTCAGTAGCGCTGAGGGGATATTGGTCGACGGCGATGTTTACTATGTCGCAGACACCAATAACCACCGGGTTATCAAAGCCTCGACTAATAGTAACTTATGGCAAACATGCGGAACGTATGGAACCGGAGAGGGCGAATTTCGATATCCCAAAGATTTAACTCTTGATAAAAGCACTGATGATGTTTATGTAACTGATACGAAAAATAACCGAATAGTAAGGGTAAAATTCGGACCCGGAGGTTGCGAAAACTGGGCGGTCTACGGAGAGGGAGGAAGCGGACAAGGACAGTTCAAACAGCCAAACGGAATAGAAATTGATTCATTAAGCGGCTTTATTTATGTTGCCGATACAGATAATAATAGAATAGTTAAGGCAAAATTCGATGGTAGCTTCTGGGAAAGTTACGGAAGTTATGGGCAAGGTACAGGCAAGCTTAGCTGTCCGGTTGATCTTGATTATGTTCCCAGCACAGGCGATATCTATATTTCGTCTGCCTGCAATCAACAGATAGTAAAAACCAAGCCGACGGAGAGTGATTGGCAGGCCAGTTGGCAGACCTTGGGGTCAAGAGGGTGTTCGGGTAGTGGCGAGGAAACCTCTGGCGCCACCTTGTGTTACGCTAATTCTTTAGTTTATGACAGTGTGAACGGCGATCTATTCATAGCGGATACAGGCAATCAACGGGTTATTAAAACTAATTTCTCGGGGAGTAATTGGTTAACGGTTGGCAATACTGGCCAGGCCAGTTCAGGTGTTGGAGAATTCAGTTATCCCAAGGGGATTTCTTATAACCAGAATACGTTGTATATTTCGGACACGAATAATAATAGAATCGCTAAACTGAACAAAAGCACATTGGCAATATCTTCTTGGCAGGAAGGGTACAAAGGGGGTCCGGCTCATGCCAAACTGGGAGTTAGATTTTTCGATCTAAGTGGGACAGAGAATAACTCTTTGGATTCAAGTGTATCTTTGCCTGATTATCAGAGCCTAATTTCTGGCGGTATGATAAATATGGATAGCGCTTCATTTAAAAAGTACAATTTTACGGAACATGGCTACCAATCCGAAGAGAAAAAAGTTATTGATATTTCTAAAAGTCAAAACTATCGAATGGAGTTTTCTTTTTACAATTTTCTGTACGTTCCTGGTGTAACACAAGGTATCGCAAACGCCGAAATCGGTTCCAAATTATCAAAAAAAGATGATGTTTGGGCTCAGAGTTTTGTCGCCAATGATTATAAAGTCGCTTACACAAACCTGATGCTCGCGAGGTCATCAATTGTTTCTCCTGAAAATGCATTGCTTGGTTATAAAATTTTCCCTGACAATGGGAATAACGAACCGGACGAATCGGCTGTCCCTTTGGTGACGGCAATGTTTCCGGAATATCGGACCATTAACAACCTTAGTAACTCCAGCGGTAGCTTTGAATTTAACTCATTGGTGCAAGATTGTATTCACCAGGCGAGTGATTTAGTTGTAGGGGAAAAGTATTGGCTAGTCTTGCAGCTAGATCGAGATTTGACCGAGGGGTATTTAACAACACAGGGCGATAAAAATGATAGCTATATGAAAGGCGAGCTTAAAATCAAGAAGGCCGGCGGCGGATATGTATCGGATGCTTCTCTGAAAGATATGTACTTCAACGTTCAAGACAATCTCGGCAGGTCTCCCACCGTTAAAAATTTGAAGATCATAGACCAAAACGGAAACTCCCAAAGTATTGCTTTGAATGAAAAAGAGTGGCTTGAGGGCGTAAGTTTGGCCGGTCATGGTTTTGAGCCATTTTTGAAAACTACTAACAAATACTTTGAAACGGCCAATTCAAAAATCAAATCTGACAACCCTGATTATTTGGGACATGGCAATTTTATTCCCTATATTTTTACTTCTGAGTCATCTTATACCGAAAGTTCAAAAGAGAGTCCGTATATTGAGAGAATTTTCGACAAGCTTAATTCTGCTATGTATACAGGAAATTATTATGTAAGTATAATTAATAATTCCCTTTTTGCCAATATTATGTGGTCAATCAGTGCCGGCGAGGGACCGTTTATGTATCAACATAATTGGAATATTTTTGGTTTCCCGTATATTGATGATAGAAGCAGAGTAACCTATAATGGGTTCAATCCTTTGGACATGATCGCTAAGACACCAAGATATTTTCTATTTCAATTATTAAATCAGAACCGTGGCGACAAAGTCTTGAATACAGAGGTAATATCTCCTTCATACAAATATTTATTCAACAATTCCAGTATGCTCCCGGACCATTTAGCAGAGAATGCACAGGGGGGATGCGATAAAAATAAATATTATTACACTTGTTCTCCAATAAATGTAAAGCAGCCCTATTTTGAAAGAAATTATCTCCAAAGCTTTACTTCATACAGCCAATCTAAGGAAAAAATATATCTAACAGTTGTCAATAATAACGACACTGATTCAATCTCGACCAACATCAATATCGCCAATTTTGTTCCAGGGGCAAAGGGCATTGTAAGGACGCTAAAAGATGCAGATGGAAGAGGTCAACTGTCCAGAAACGGCTATTATACCCAGCTCAATGAAGTGACGCCCGATGGCAGCTCTCGAATTAAAGTCGTTGATGCCGGTCCATTCAAAAACGGCGATAAAATTACAATCCAGGACGGCAGTCAGGGGTACGCGGAGTATTTTGAAATTGGGAATGTTGATTACGTCCAGAATACTATGGAGTTATTAGATGCGACCGGGGCCAGTGCCAAGACAGTCCATTACTGGGGGTTGGGATGGAGTGTCGATGGTCATTCTCACTTTGCGAATGCGGAGGTAAATAAACTTACGCCCGAGGTTGTGTTAAAAGAAGTTGAAATAAATAATGTTGGCTTAAATTTTTCTTACAACTTTCCGCTGCATTCAATAACGCAGATTGAGCTTTCTAAAAAACACATCAGAAGACCGACCGTCAATTCTTTTTCTGGCAACTTAACGACTCAAAGTGAGAACATCACTGTTTCGGGCACCGCGGAACCAGATGCTGATATTGAAATTATTTTAAATGGTACAGCCGTGGCTACAGCTAAAGCGGATGACACGGGCGAATGGCAGGCCATGTTAAGCGGAAATTTATCATCCGGAATTTACTCAGTAGCAGCTAGTTCTGTTTCAGCGGATGGCGCGGTATCAGAACAGAGCGAAGCGGTCCAGCTTATGATAAATTTTCCTCTTAAAGACAATCAAGAACCTGTTGTAGTTCCACAAAAGAAGCCAGAAATTGATTACAGAAGCAGAATAATTGATCAATCAGCCAAAAGAATATCAAGTTTAAATCCTAGAGGCGGCAATGTTGGTCCAGCACTAGATTTATCAAGCCTATACACCGCCGGTCCAAGCAGTAGCGCTAATAGCAATAGTTCCAGTGATGAAGAGCTATTGAGCTCCCTGAACACTAACTCTTCTGCTATAAACAACAATTCTAATAGCTCCCAACAAAAGGCCTTAGACAAGTCGGAGAATAAATCTTCATCTATAAGTTTGATAATGTCTGTCGCTGCAGCGATTCTTTTGTTCGCGATCTTCTTGTATGCAAGGAAGAAAAAGTCCAAATAGTCAATTTGGAAAGTTCGAAACCTCGTGAAGCACAATACAAATAATATTTCATTAACTTGTAATTCCCTGTGGTCTCTGCCACAGGGTTACCACTAAGGAAAGTTTGAAAACCATCGGTTTTCGAGTCATACTACAGATATGACATCTAACACTGTTAAAAAAGGTAACCATTGTCCATATCAGACCCATTATCATATCGTATTTCCCGTCAAATATCGCAAAGCGTTGTTGGGGAAAGAGATTGAAATTGAACTGATACGGATCGTTCGTGAAATAGAAATACGGTATGATCTGGAGATGGAAAAGATGGGAGCTGATCTAAACCATATCCACCTACTGTGTTCCTTCCATCCCAAATACAGCATCGGTCAGGTCGTCAGACTGTACAAAAGCATTACCGCCAAGCAACTGTTCAAATCGCACCCAGAAATCAAGAAAGATCTGTGGGGCGGTGAATTCTGGTCAGATGGCTACTATGCCGCAACTGTTGGCGAAAGGGGAAATTGGGGTGCTGTCCAGAAATACATAGCAACACAGGGGCAAAAACCAGAGGATATCAACTTACGATTGTTCGCGAGCTGATACCCTGTGGTCTCTGCCACAGGGTGATTCATTCGTGAATCTAAAAACCTAAACTCAATTTGTCATTTTGAGCGAAGTGAAGGATCTAGAGTTCAAGAGTTGAACTCGGTACTAAAACTATATACGCTTCGCCCACAGGGCCTCTTTGAAGGAGGCTAGACTCTTCGCTACACTCAGAATGACACATAGGCAGGTTTTTAGATTCACAATTTTCTGTAACCACTCACTGTCATACCATCAGATCTCGAAATTTAGGCCAGAAAGTGGCTTTGTTTTGTCTCCAGAGGGACAGTAGAACAGATAAGTTAATTTGAAGTATTTTGTTGCCATTCTCCGATTGAGTCCCGAAAGAGTTCTTCCTTTTAAGAACTAGGTGCCGAAGACCTCGTTCTGCTTTGTTGTTATCCATCGGAATATTATGACGCAACAGGCAAGCAAGACTTCCTTTTTTGGAGATCAAACGGCTCTTGTAATCTTACCTTCATCATGGAAAACGTCCTTTAGTTCAGTGTGGATTTTCGAAGCAAAATTGCGCTTGCTCTCATCAAGGCTACTATTGTTTTTAAAGTCTCTTGTTTTACGAAGAAAATGAGACCAGCAAACCTGATGTTCCCATCCTAGAGAAAACCAGCAATAAATTATCTCCTGAGTATGTGAGTGGTTGCAATTTTCTATGTTGACTTTTATATATATTATGATAAGGAGGTGGCTTCAAATGAAGTCATTTTGTTTAATTCTGGTGATGTTTGTGATATCGCCGGCTTTCCCAGTTCGAGACTGGGAAAAGGGGGAAAACCCTTGGGATCACTACCGAACGGTAGAGCACCTCAAGGTTAATTTGGCTTTAGAGCCTATCAAGGCAGGCTTGCCTGCAAGGCTGCTGCTTCAGCAGCAGATTGGCGATGTCATCGGTATTGTTGAAGAGGACATCGATCTCAAAGGCACTAGATTTGTGCCTGAAAGAGGTTCTTGCTTCCGGCAATTTGATCTCCTTCGGCTCGCAGGAAGCGAGGTGGTCACAACGACAAGAGGTGGAAGAAGGTATTTTACATATATCTTTTCCAGCCTCGAGATGGGGAGACTTGATAGTTTGGGGCTGATCGAGCGCTCCTGCCGAAGCCGGCTTGAGATCGGCAACTTTAACCAAAAAAACCCTGAGCTCGAGATTAAGATCATCGAGTCAGGAATGAAAACCCGCTGCTTCGCTTGGAACAAAGCTAAGCAGCAATATACAGAAATCTCCGCCAATATATCGGCGGAGATTTCTTTTTATTGTTGTCGTCGTTTCATGAGCAGGGAGTTTGAAACTACGCTGACGGAACTCATAGCCATAGCGGCGGCGGCGATGGCGGGAGAGAGTAGCCAGCCAGTGCTGTTGTAGAGAAGACCGGCGGCGATCGGAATGCCGACGATGTTATAGACGAAAGCCCAAAAAAGGTTATGTTTTATTTTGCGCATTGTATATTTTGAGTAGTCAATTGCCTTGGCTACATCATCCAAATCATTTTTTATGAGAACTATATCGCCCGATTCTATAGCGATATCAGTTCCGCTTCCCATAGCGATACCAAGATCAGCTTGGGCTAGAGCGGGCGCATCGTTGATGCCGTCACCTACAAAGGCGATTCTCCAGTTTCCAGTTTCCAGTTTCCAGTTTTCAATAGGCTGGTTGTTTTGAATTTTCTTAATTACTTTTGCTTTATCGGCAGGCAATACTTCGGCCACAATTAACTCGATTTCTGCTTCTTTGGCGATGGCATCAACTACCGTTTTATTATCGCCTGAGAGCATCGCTACCTTTAAACCCATGGATTTTAAGCTCTTAACTGCGGTTTTAGACGATTTTTTCAGATTGTCTCGAAGAGCGATAACCCCAACCGGTTCGTTGTCTACAGAAATTATTATAGTCGTTTTACCGGCTTGTTCAAGATCGTCAAGTTTTGTCATGCTTTGTATGCTAATATTTTTTAGATCGATAAATGATCTTGTGCCGAGCAGAAGGTCAACTTTATCCTTTCGACCAACCGGTATGAATCTGGCAGAGATACCTTTTCCGGGGTGAGATTTGAAATCCGACACTTCGACTCCTGGTAGATATTTAGCTTTATCGACTATCGCGTCGGCTAGAGGATGTTCGGAATATTTTTCAATCGAAGCCGCAATTTGCAATAAATATTTTGTGTCATAATGCGATTTGAGCGAAACAATGTCAGTCACTTTCGGTTCTCCTTCGGTCAAAGTGCCGGTTTTGTCAAAAACGATTAAATTTATTTTGCCAGCCATTTCCAAAGCGCGGCTTGATTTTATCAAAATGCCTTTTGCTACCGCCAAGCTCGTACCCATCATGACTGCGGTCGGAGTAGCTAGGCCCATGGCACAAGGGCAGGCGATGACCAAAACTGCCATAAAAATACTTATTGAAAAGCCAAAAGAATAGCCAGAAAATAGCCAAAATACCAACGATGCAGCGGCGATGACAATGACTGATGGTGTGAAATAGTATGATATTTTATCAACCAATTTTTGAACCGGCGCCTTATTATTTATAGCTTCTTCAACAATTATTATGATCTGAGAAAGCATCGTGTTTTTGCCAACACGAGAACATTTTATCTTCAAATAACCGGTTTTGTTTATCGTTGCTCCAATTGCTATATCGTTAACTTTCTTCTCAACAGGAATACTTTCTCCTGTGATAGCTTTTTCATCTACGGCAGAATATCCTTCGATTACTATTCCATCGACTGGGATCTTCTCTCCCGGTTTTACTAAAATTATATCGCCGATTTTAACATCTTTAATTGATATTTTTTTCTCCTTATTATCAATCAAAACAGTCGCTTCTTTAGCGCCGAGACCAATCAATTTTTTAATCGCCTCGCTTGTTTTTCCTTTGGTAAATGCTTCGAGGTATTTTCCGAGCGAAATAAAAATTAAAATAAGGGCGGCACTCTCAAAATATAAGGTTGGAGTAAAATCTTTTTTAAATAGCGAAATGATTAAATTAATTAGACTGAAGATAAAAGCAGTTGCGGTCGAAAGAAAAACTAAAGCATCCATGCCGGGTTGCAGCATTCTAAAACTTTTAAAACCTGAAATCCAAATCGAGCGAGAAAGATAAATTATAATCGAAGTGAAAAAAAATTGAACTAGAGAAGCACTCACCATTGAAAAGCCGAAATCAGGAAGTCCGAGCATCACTCCCATTGAAAAGTATAAGACCGAAATCCCTGCCAAAACGGAGAGCACTAAACGAATTTTGGGCCGGTTTTGTTCCATCCCTCTTTGAGGAGAGGTTAGCGGTGGCGTTGAAACAATTTTGTATCCCAATCTATTAATCAAACTCTCAATATTGTCTTGCTTGATAATTTCCGGATCAAATTCAACCACCGCATTTTCCATGGCATAATTAACCTGAACATCATTAACTCCTTCGGCCTTATTCAAAGCACGTTCAATATTTAAGGCGCAATTAGCGCAATGCATTCCTAAAATTTCTAGTTGTATTATTTTAGTTGATGACATTTATTCCTCCTGAATACATCCCCATGATGCAGGTAAATTTAAATTTACCGGTTTCTTTTGGTGTGAACTCGATCACATTTTCTCCTGAATCAAGGATTTTTTGGATCCCCAATTTTGACGAATTGATACTGGCAGCACAGGTGTCTTTGTGCGAAGTAATGACCCATCGGACCAGTACTCCTTTTTTGACTGTGAAGCTGGAAGGAGAGTATCCACCGGCATATTGATCCATTCTAATGACCTGAATCTCTGTATTGTTTGTATTTTTATTTGTATCATTTTGTACTAAATTGTCTTTCGGTTGGTTGGTATCGGCTGCTGCCGGAAGAATCCAATAAACAAAAAGCAAATTAACTATTATGGTCGTAGAGTAAAGAATTGTCAGGTATTTCCATTTCCGTTGTATTCCTTTAGCAGTCATAATGCCGTTTCGTTTCAAATATAATACTGCGGAAATGGTTGCTAAAATGAAGGAAAGGACTAACAAATATTGAAATAAATGCGGAACAAATAAAAACTTTTTAAAAAATACAGCTCCGCTGGTAGCCCCGACAACAGATAGTATTACAAATAATATACAGAAGGTGTGCGGTACTAAGCCGTATAAAATTCCCCATAAAAATCCTTTCCGATCTGGATTTTGTTCTATTTCAATGCAACAATCAGGCAATTTGTTTATTTGTTTTGTCATTGAGCTCCTATTTGTTAGTTATTCTTGAAACTTTTAAAATTTCATCTATCATCTCTTGCTTGCGCTTTTCATTGTTGGTTTTTATAGCGTTTTTAAAGCAAGAATTCAGATGACCTTCCATTAGTTGGTGATGAGCAGATTTTAAAAGACCAATCACAGCGAGATTTTGTTGCATAATGTCGATGCAATACTCGCCATCCTCCATCATTTTGGTTATTTTCTCAATGTGGCTTTTAGCCTTTTTAAAATTTACCAGTGTCTTCTCTCTGTTTTCCATAAAATAGTCCTTTTTGCTTTCAATTTGATAACTTTATAGCCCTGTCTACCTATACCTAGGGTACTGGTATTAAGAAAAGTTGTCAATATGTGATAGTTTGGATGAATGAAAAAAGTAGCCGGCGACAGGATTGTCGTCGGCTTTGTTTTTCAAATTGGTTTTAATCCGATACAGTTTAGAATAAAGCGCTCTCTAACTCTGCTTAGACAGAGCTTGGTGAAGCGGCCGTCTGGACCGCTGGGGCAAACCAGAATGGTCTTCATCTTGGCCTTCTTGCCGACTCTGATGTCAGTAACGACTTGGTCTCCTATTATAAGACTGAGTGCTCCTTTCTTGGCCCCCAATTTCTTTCTCCCTCTTCTAATGGGGATAAGACATGGTTTCAGGAAAGGGACAGTTGCCTCTATGTAAGGCAAGGAAATTTGATAAGACGCGTCGGCAAGCCGGATAGCATGCTTGCGGTATGCCTTACCACAGAACGATGGAACACCAAGGTTTGAGATAATGATAGCTTTGACGACTCTGCCTTCTCTGGTGGCGCGTCTGAGGGCTACAATTATCTCTTTCGGAATTCGTTTTTGATCTTTGGGCAAGATGGTATTGTCGAGGTCGATATAGAGGTACCATCCTTTCCTCTCTACTTTTTGGATGCTATCGATTGCGTCTACTATCGAATAATAGTATGCATCGGGAGCATAGGTCCTGTTGATATACCGCTTGATGAGATTCATGGCTCTCCTCCAGTTTTTCAGTATGCCAAATAAAGAATAGCCTTTTTGCTAAATAAGAGTCAATTTTAGTTACTTTCGTTTTTCTATGGATGTCTGTTTTGAGTTAGGCTATTATATATTAGAAAATCGTTGATTTATTGATAGGAGTACAAATGTCAGAAGAAAATAAGAAAGAAGAGTTTAAAGTCAAAGGTGAAGACCTCGTAAAAAAAGTTAAGGAAATAATTGCCGAGGGCAACGCGCGACGCATCGTCATTAAAAACGATAAAGAAGAGACTTTGGTTGAATTTCCGGTGACTATCGGGGCAATAGGTGTTCTTTTGGCTCCGGTGCTTGCCGCTATTGGCGCCTTGGCGGCCCTTGTCACAAACTGCACTATAGTTGTTGAAAAAAGAAAGTAAGCTTGCACTATGTCTATTCAAATTAAAAATTTATCAAAAAAATACTCCCTCGAAGATGAGGAGCTCATCGCCCTTGATGATATCAGCCTTACAATCGAAAAAGGAGATTTTGTCCTAATTCTCGGTCAATCGGGCTGCGGCAAATCTACTTTGTTGAATATTCTGGGGGGGATGGACAAGCTTACTTCAGGTGAAATCTCTGTCAACAATAAGAATTTGGGAAAATTGAAGCAGGATCAGTTGGCGAAATACCGGCGGGAAACAGTAGGGATGATTTTTCAAAAGTTCAATCTTATAAGCGATATGTCGCTTTTGGAGAACGTAATGCTCCCATTGAAGTTTTCCGGCATGCCAGATGCCAAGCAAAAGAAAATTGCAAAAGAGGCGTTGGAAAATGTTGGTCTTGAAAAGAGAATCAAAAGTCGCCCAAGTAAATTGTCCGGAGGTCAACAGCAAAGAGTCGCTATCGCAAGAGCTCTGGTGAACAATCCCGAAATCCTTCTTTGTGACGAACCAACCGGTAATTTAGATTCAAAGACCGGCCAAGAAATATTAAGTATAATTTCTGACCTAAATAGTAAAGGCCACACGGTGGTAATGGTTACTCACAACGAAAAATACGCTAGATATTCAAATAAAGTTGTTAAAATGCTGGATGGTCAAATTGTAAGCATTGTCCAGAATGATAGAAAAACTAGAGTCGCTGATTTCGAAGCGGCAAAAACTAAAAATATCAATCATCTCTCCCGTCTGAAACTTGCCCTGAACAATCTAAGACGTAGGAAATTGCGATTCTTTTTGACTTCGTTTGGCGTGTCAATCGGAGCAATGGCCATTGTTACTCTGGTCTCTTTCGGGGCAGGCTTACAAAAGGATGTCGAGAAACAAGTTTCAAGCTATTCTCAAATAGAAGAGGTTAGAGTCTCGGGAGAGAAAATAACGGATATTGGTTTCTCGGCCGCGGCTAATTTCAACAAGTCGGAAAAAAAGAACTTGAACGACAAAACAGTCGAAGAGTTATCTAAAATTGACAATGCCAGTAAGGTGTATCCGTTGATAAATTTTTCCGGATCAATGAAATACGGTGACCGGACTTCTGTTATGTACGGAGAGAATGCAGGTCCTCTTGATCTGATTAAAGATGAAGTTAAATCTAAAGTAACTTTAGGTCAATACTTAAAATCAGACGATCAAAATAGTGTCGTTATTCCCTTTGGCCAAGCAAAAGTTTTGTTTGATAATGTCTCGGAAGCGATCGGCAAAGATGTCATTTGCGTGATAGAAGGTTTGGAATTCAAAACTAAAATTGCTGGAGTGATAGGCGAAGATGAAAAATTTTCTTATTCTACAACATTTTCAGACGGATCGGCCCAAAATATTATCAAGTCTATTAAGACCGAGGAAATGAAAAAAGCAGATCCTGATCTCTATAGTAATATAATGATCAGAGCCAAAGATGCCTCTTCTGTCTCTGTGGTTAAAAAAGCAGTTGACGACAAAGGCTATGGGTCATCTTCTTATGAGGATGTGGCAAAAGAAACGTCCAGAACGTTTATTATTATGCAAGTTGTGTTAGGTATCGTAGGCGGAATCGCCTTGCTGGTTGCCTCTTTGGGAATCGCCAACACCATGTTAATGGCAGTCTTGGAGAGAACGAAAGAGATCGGTGTGATGAGGGCGGTTGGTGCTCGAAGCCGAGATATCAGCTCCATCTTTATTTCAGAAGCATTCTTGATTGGTTTGTTTGGCGGCCTTGTTGGACTTATCCTGGGCTACGGCGGCTCTAACGTGGCTGAAGCGGTTATGAACGGCTACATAATGAAGGGCAATGGGGGATCGGATTCTATTTCGTTCTATATTCCATTATATTTATCGCTCGGAGTCGTTTTGTTCTCAGTGATGGTATCTTCATTGGCTGGCTACCTGCCGGCGAAAAGAGCATCTAAGCTTGATCCGGTGAACGCTTTGCGGGATGAATAATTTATGAAAGCGGCCCGAATCCTATGTGGATCGGGCCGCAATTGTATTCAGATTTTATTCTGAAAGGGGATGGTTGGCGGGCAGCTTCAGGATTTCGTCCGAAGAGAACCATACGGTCATCTCATAACCAGCGCTTTCGAGGCTGTCTGATCCGTGAACCAAGTTCTGGACACTCCGGCCCTCTTTGTCAGCTAGCTCGTAGCTGTCTGACCCGTACTTGCCTCTGATAGATTGTTGTTTGTCGGCCGTGGCTGGATTGGTGGCGCCGTTAAGACTCCTCGTCTTTGCTACTGCATCATTGCCCATCAATATGAGCGCAATTACTGTTTTGCCGACAAACTCCCTATTGAGTTTCTTGTATAGTTCGGGATTCTCCTCGTAGTGCTCTTTGTAATGAAGTCTTAGTAAATCGTCGTTGACTCTGTAGACGTGTTTTTGAGCCACTATTTCGAATCCTGCCCGTGTATATTCTTGGATAATCTGTTCTTCTAGATTCCATTCAAGAGCATCGGGCTTTATCAAAACGAGCGTTCCTTCCTGCGGTTTTGACAATGGCAATGTATTGCCCTCACTTTCGAGGTGTTTTCCAAGCTTTCGCCTGAACAAAAAAATACCACTTTTATAGTATTTTGTCAAAAAAAATAATGAATCTGCTCACTGTCTGTCGTATTCGCAATGACGATACAGGGAGCGTTTCAAGTAAATTGCGGGTTAATATCAAATTCTTGTTGCTAATTGTTCAAAATATACTCAATAATTTTTGCCCTATTTATTCTGGTCATGCCCCTATGAATACCTACTTTTTGTTTTAACCAAGAGAAGCTACCGTCTAGCGAATTGGTTGTATTC
>JBBQQK010000011.1:0-19483 GCA_038216025.1 Patescibacteria group bacterium | reverse complement strand
GATCCTCTTATGGAAAAGTTCGTATTCTTGAGAACCATAAAGGCGAACAAATCGACTCTGCCGGACCAAGCACTCCGGTCAAGATAGCCGGTTTTAAGGCATTACCTAGTTTTGGAGATAAATTAATAGGATTTGGCTCAGAAAGAGAAGCCAAGGACGCAGCCCTTAAGTCAGAGAAAGTTGTTTCTAAATTAACTATTGCAACTGCCAAGAAAACCAAAGAAGAAAATAGCATTGAAGGAGTATTAGCAGAGTTAAATGTTTTAGTTAAATGCGATGTACTCGGTTCGATAGAGGCGGTTAGAAAAACTTTAAAAGAAACTGAGACAAATGAAGCCAAAATCAAAATTGTATCAGAGGGAGCAGGCGCAATTTCAGAATCAGATATAACCCTTGGAAAGGCCACAAACGCAATTGTTGTAGGCTTTAGAGTTAATCTTTTGGGTGCTGCTAAGAAAATTTCCGAAAAAGAAGATGTTAAAGTTAAAACATTTGATGTTATTTATGACCTAGTTGACCATGTTAAAGAAGAGCTGATTAATTTATTGCCTCCTCTTATTATCGAGGAAGAGAAGGGCACAGGAGAAGTGCTTGCAATATTTAGAGATGACAAGAAGGCGTTTGTTGCCGGCGGCAGAATAAATAGTGGCTCTGCTAATGCAAACAAAGAAATCAAAATATTCCAGGACGATAATGAAAAATATCGGGGCAAAATAATTTCTCTACGCAAGGGCAAAAACGAGGCAAAAGAATGTGATTCCGGCAGCGAATGCGGAATCGGACTCGTGCCAGGAGCCAATGTAGCGGTTGGAGATAAGTTCGTGATTTTCGAGACCATACAGAGAAAACGAACACTTTAATTTTTTAATAGAACTCTTAATTCGATTTCGTTCTCAAATATTTTATCATAGCAGCAATTCCAGTGATCAGAAAAATCCATAAGAAGAATACTGTAATGCCGTTAACAATGAAAATTGCTCTTACTATATTGTAAGTGTTCTTAAGAGTATTTTGAATTTGCTCAGACTTTTGCAAATTTTCCTGTTCAACCTCTTTTTGCTGTGCTTCGGTCACAGCCTTTTTTTCATTTTTTTGATTAACATAATTTTTTAATATCTCTTGGGTATCTTGCTCTTGAGTAGATTGAGCATATGAACTTTTCATACTTTTATCCCCAAGCAAGGTAATTATAAACAGTAAGGTTGTAGACAATAATAATATTTTAAATATGTTTTTCATAATTTTATGTTAAACCTATAAAAGGTCTGAGTCATCTGACGAATAAACAAAAGATAACTGTTTGTTATATAATAAGATATGAATTTAGTACAATTGATTATTTGTTTGATGAAAGATGGGAAAGTTTGTTATAATATAGATAAATAACCCGAGGGATCAAGTTTTGGAAACAGGGACTATCACAGGAAAAGTATTGGGAGCTTCTGAAAAAGTTAGCTATCTTTTTGATAATTTGCGCTTTAACGCCAATTTGTTTTTTTTGGTTGATATAATATTGGTGGCGGTTATCTTGTATTGGGTATATGTTTTCCTTAAGGAAACCAAAGCAATGACAATCCTTTATGGTCTGATATTTATTTTGATTTTGGCTGCAATAGGAAAAGTCCTTGACCTAATTTTACTTAATTGGCTCCTAAAGAGTCTTATGACCGCTTTGATTGTTGCTATTCCTGTTGTTTTTCAGCCAGAATTGAGAACTGCCCTGGAGAGGCTTGGGCGCTCTAGACTTATTGGCGAACTTAATCTACCCAAAGAACGAACACTTAAGTTGATTGAGGACGTTATTTCCGCCGTAGAGCATCTATCTAAAACCAGGACTGGTGCACTTATAGTAATCAAAAGGCAAACAGGACTTAAAGAATATATAGACAATGGCATTCCAATGAATGCTACAGTCTCGTCTGAACTGCTAAGATCTATCTTCTATCCAAATTCTCCCCTGCATGATGGAGCGGTGATAATTTCTGGTGATAAGATCATTTCAGCCCGTTCGATTCTCCCGGTTTCAAGCGCAGAATTGAATAATGATCTAGGCACTAGGCATAAAGCAGGCCTTGGAATAGCAGAAGATACAGATTCGATTTCAATCATCGTTTCTGAAGAAAAAGGCACAATCTCTATGGCTGTTAACGGAAAGCTGGAACACAAAATTGAAATTGAACGATTGAAAAATAGATTGATGTCTTATACAAGGAAAAAGTAGTATTAAATGCATAAAATAATCACAAAAAATTATAAAGTTAAGTTGTTGTGCCTTGCGATTGCTAGCCTCTTATGGTTTTATGTTGCGGCAAGTCAAAATACTGTATCTAAGCTTCCGGGAAGCATCAAAATAAAAGCGATAAACACTCCGCAAGGGTTGATAACGGTATACGATCAAAAAGCTGTTGAGTTGAAGATAATGGCTGAGCCGCAGGTGTGGAACAAGATCAACGCTGATTCATTTTCGGCTTTTGTCGATCTTTCATCCTTGTCTGAAGGCACCTACGAATTGAATGTTAACGTCACAAGTACTATTGCGGGTGTGCAAATAGTAGACAAGAGTCCTGGGAAGATTTTTGTAAGCTTGGAGAAAGAACTTAGCAAAGAAGTCAATATTAATAAAAAAATTGAAGGCAGCGCAGCTAGCGGTCTCGTAGCCGGCAATATTGATTTAACGCCCGACAAGGTCACGGTTAAAGGCCCTAAAAGTTTAATAGAAAATCTTACAGAATGTACTGCGTTAATCAAACTGAACGGAGAAACGGAAGACTTCTCGAGAGTTGTCCCGATCAAAGCATTCTCAGAAGATGGCAATGTTTTAGAGAATTTGGAATTTTCGCCCAGTCAAGTTCTTTCTAGCGTCAACCTAGTTAAAGCTTCTAATACTAAAACAGTAGGAATAAAAGTTAAAACATCAGGTCTTGTCCGGCCCGGTTATTATATATCTGATATTAAGTCCAATTCAGAAACAATTGACTTAGTCGGAAGCAAGGAAATACTGGATGGCATTTCTTCAGTCGAAACAGAGCCTGTAGAAATAAATAATTCAAATACTACTGTAGAGACCGAATCACAACTAATTATTCCCCAAGGTGCAGCGTTGTCCGCCAATTCTCAGGCTAAAGTTAAAATTGTAATAAAAATATCTGAATATAGTATGAATCGAGAGTTTTCTGTCCCTGTGACCTCTAAAAATTTACCTGTTGGCTACATGCCTGCTAATTACGACCCGGCTCAGGTTAAAATCATAGTATCAGCCTCGAAAAGCACACTGGACAGCATTAAAACCAATGAAATAACAGCCTTTCTTGATTTTGGTAGTAAAAAATTAACACAAAATCGGGAATTATTGATCGTAGATTTAATAGAAAGTAATATTAAGTTGCCGGCAAACGTATCTCTGGTTTCATATTCTCCCTTATCAATAAGCGTTGTATTAGAGAAAAAGCCCTAACTATTGACATCTTTTTTTAATTTGATAGAATTTATAACTGTATTGCCTAAAAGGCGATATAAAAAACTATGGCTTTATTTGAAGAAATTGAACCTCCATCGTTGGAAAAACTAGCGATCGAGAAAACAAAAAAAACAACCGTTCGAAAAAGAAATAAAAATCAGCTTTTAAATATACGTTTATTCTTGGCTAAGTCTTCTTATGCCTTTCGTTTTACAAAACAAAAGGCAGAGGAGTTAAATCCCTTCAATGATGCCAAGAATTTTTTAGTTGTAAAGAATTTTTTACCACATTCGGTAGTAATGTTTTTAGGTATATTGGTATTTATGTCAAATGTGAACGACAAGTTGCTGTCCAAGGCATACGGTCAATCATTAATTTCAACTAGTCCGGACCTTGAATATTCTATTGCAGAGCAGGCCGATATATATACACCATTAATAGTGGGTGATGCCAATTTTGTAGAAAAAAAGGTTTTAGCTTATGAAAGAGCGGGATTTTTAGCCAGTACCGGTACAGTCGAGACGCAGATAACCAACAGGGAAAATATTATCGTTGCAGATGCGAGCGATAATACCATAAACACTATTTATTATGTTGTGCAAAATGGCGATACTCTGTCCGGCTTAGGTATGAAATTTGATGTTAAACTAGCTTACTTGAAATATGTTAACGACCTTATGGATGTAAATGCGATAAGACCTGGCTCAAAACTGAAAATTCCACCAAAAAACTTTTCTGTATCTGATTCACAGATAGCCAAAAAAGATAAAGAACTGAAGGCAAAATTAGCAACAGCACAAAGAGATACTGTAACCAGAAATGGAAGACTTGCCTCAACTAGCTCAACACCTAAAGTAAAGGTTGCCCCAGGCAGCTCGAAAAATGGTTATCCTTATGGTTATTGTACGTATTATGTTGCTACAAGAAGAGCTGTCCCTGTAAATTGGGGTGATGCCAAAAGGTGGTTGGATTCAGCTAAAAGAGCCGGCTATCAAACAGGTGGCACTCCGGCAGTGGGTTCCATTGTTGTCACAGCTGAATCATGGTGGGGTCATGTAGCCTATGTAGAAAGCGTGGATGGTAATAATTTCACCATTGCTGAGATGAATGCTAAAGGTTGGGGAGTTACAAGCAGAAGAACATTTTCAACTAGCGATCGCGTAGTTCGCGGATTTATATACTAGTTTTCTATTGAATTGATATTTATATTGAAGATTCGAATAACCGACAAAAGAGAGCAATATGAACTCTTCGCTAATCAAGCAAACTACTGACTGTCATGGCGACTGTGCCCTGCGTAGCCTTGGCGAAGTAGTGGCCATTGGCGTGACACACTCGCAAAGACGATATAATGAGCAGTTTATAATCAAGCTCTAGCCAAGTTAATGATTTTATGTTATTATAAGTCGATACTAAATTAGGATACCAATGTTTATTGATGAAGCAGAAATTTACATAAAAGCAGGCAAAGGCGGCGATGGAGCTGTTTCTTTTAGGCGTGAAAAATATGTTCCCAAAGGTGGACCTGACGGCGGAGACGGCGGAGACGGCGGAGACATCCTACTAATCGCTGACAATCACTGCCATGGATTGGCTCAATATAATAGACAAAAGCAGTTTTTAGCTCCAAATGGTGGCAATGGCATGGGTGCTCGAAAAAAAGGTAAAGATGGACAAGATTTAGTCTTACTGGTACCACCTGGCACACTAATCTACAACAACGACAAACTTTTATATGATATGGTAGAAGAAAATAAGTCCGTGGTGATTGCCAAGGGTGGAAATGGCGGATGGGGAAATTCTCACTTTGCAACTTCTATCAAGCAGGCTCCTATCTGGTCCAAACAGGGTTTGCCTGGCGATGGAATGAAATTGAAGTTAGAACTTAAAACTATTGCTGATGTCGGCCTTGTAGGTTTGCCTAATGCCGGCAAGTCCACACTCTTATCTGTGGTTTCTAACGCCAGACCAAAAATCGCTAATTATCCTTTCACTACACTCCAGCCTAATCTTGGTACTATAAAAAATATTGATATGAACATTATTATTGCCGACATACCGGGTTTAATAGAGGGTGCTTCTCAGGGCAAGGGTTTGGGCGACAAATTTTTGAAGCATATCGAACGCACAAAAATTATTCTTCATTTGATAAGCGCTGAATCGGAAGATTTTGTCCATGATTACGACGTAATACGAAAAGAACTCGAGGAATTCTCTCCTAAGCTAGCTAAGAAGAAAGACTTAATAGCTATAACCAAAATAGAGATTATCCCTGAAGAAATTCTCAATGAAAGAGTTGCTTTATTTGTTAAGAAAAGTAAAAAAAAGCCACTTTTAATATCAGCTGTAACCAGTAAAAATGTGGATAACTTGATCGGTGTAATAAAAGAAAAAATAGCAAAAAGGTAAAAAATAAGTACCATTATGGTTATTTTTAGGCATTGACATGAGTAGTTATGCGACTTAATATTGTTAAGTAGCCTGTAGTCACAAGGACGCAGCTATTATTGACAAGCAGTATATTTTTTGATATTGTAATTAAGTACCAATTGTGTTTATTTAAATAATTTATTACACTATTAGGACTTGATGCGTTCTACCAGTTTATTTTAAACAAACAAGCGCTTAACCCCCCCATTTTATTTGTGGGAATTTTTTGTTGTTTACCGGCCATTAATTCATTCATGATTATTAATGGTTCGTCAGATATATTTAAAGCTGTTAATTAACTAATTTATATATTTATTACTCAAGGGAGAGCGATGGCAAAAAGTATAACCTTATCCAAACGTATTTACCCAAGAAACGAGCAATCTTGGGAAGCACTTCCAAATCTAATTGAGATCCAATTAAAATCCTATGAATGGTTCCTTAAGGAGGGTCTTAGAGAGCTTTTGGACGAAATTTCTCCAATAGATGATTTCACTTCCGAGCTTTATAGCTTAACTTTTGGCGATTATTATCTAGATAAGCCAAAAGTTGACGAAAAGACTGCGAAAGAAAAGAACTCAACCTTCAAAGCTCCGCTCAGAGCAAAGGTTTCCCTTCTAAACAAAAAAACAAAAGAGATCAAAGAAGGCGAAGTGTTTCTCGGCGACTTTCCTCTAATGACAGACCGCGGCACATTCATTATCAATGGAGTAGAAAGAGTTGTCGTTTCTCAGATCGTAAGATCCTATGGTGTGCTCTTTACTGCCGAAAAAGTTAACGGCAAAAATTATTTCGGCGCTAAAATAATTCCTTCTAGAGGTGCTTGGCTAGAGTTGGAAACTAATTCAAAAGGTGTTATTTCTGTTAAAGTTGACCGAAAAAGACGTATCCCTATTACTACTTTTATTAGAGCTCTCGGATATAGCAACGACGAAGAAATCAAATCTTTGTTTGCTGAAGTTGACGACAACGAAGATCTAAAATACATCGATACAACTCTTGATAAAGATCCTTCATCAAATTATGAAGAAGGTTTGGTTGAAACTTACAAAAGAATTCGGCCTGGCGATTTGGTTAACGCCGAAGCTGCCAAATCATTCTTTGAGACCATGTTCTATCAATCCAAGCGTTATGACTTAGGGCGCGTTGGAAGATATAAAATGAACGCCAGATTGCAGCTGGATGTTGAGAATATCTCTGATAATCGCGTTTTAAGAAAAGAAGATGTCATTTCAGTTGTTAAAGAGATTATAAGATTGAACAATACGCCTGGCGCTGAAGCAGATGATACGGATAGTTTGAAGAATAGAAGAATTCGAGCTGTTGGCGAATCAATTCAAGGTCGCGTTAGAGTTGGACTTCTTCGTATTGAGAGAATCGTAAAAGATAGAATGTCAATTTCTGATCCAACCGAAATCTCTCCTTCTGCCCTTGTTAACTCAAGACCAGTTGTAGCGGCGTTGCAAGAGTTTTTTGCTTCCTCTCAGCTTTCACAATTTATGAATCAGACCAATCCTTTGGCTGAATTGGAGCACAAGCGAACATTGACCGCTACCGGTCCCGGTGGTCTTTCCCGAGAAAGAGCTGGATTTGAGGTTCGTGATGTTCATTCAACTCACTACGGTAGGATTTGTCCTATCGAATCTCCAGAAGGTCCAAACATTGGCTTGGTAAATTATTTATCTTGTTTTGCAGAAATAAACGATTATGGTTTTCTTGAAACTCCTTACCGCAAAGTCAAAATTGAAAAGGGGAAATCGATAGTCACCGATGAGATTACTCATTTGGACGCTAGCAAAGAAGAGCGATCAATCATCGCCCCAGCCTCAGTTGCCCTTAACGACGACGGTTCTTTCAAAGAAAAAAGAGTTATCGTTCGAAAATTCGGCGAACCTGAAATTATCGATGCAGATAAAGTTCAATATATGGATGTTTCTCCTCGTCAAATTGTGTCAATATCGACATCGCTTATTCCTTTCGTCGAGCATGACGACGGCGCAAGAGCAATGATGGGATCAAACATGCAACGACAGGCTGTTCCATTGGTTAGACCGGATTCTCCTCTGGTTGGTACCGGTATGGAATCAGCTGCTGCAAAAGACTCCGGTCAAATCGCGGTTGCTGTTGAGGATGGCGAAGTAACTCATGTTTCTTCGGCCTTGATTAGAGTAAAAAATTCTAAAGGTGAAAATAAAGAATATTATCTCGATAAATATGTTAGATCAAACCAAGGCACATGCATAAATCAACGTCCAACAGTACTATTGGGTGATAAAGTTAAAAGAGGCGATGTTATCGCTGACTCCTCAGCTACGGATAAAGGAGAATTGGCACTTGGCCAAAATCTTTTGGTTGCCTTCATGTCTTGGGGTGGTTACAACTTTGAGGACGCGATAATTATTTCTGATAAATTGGTTAAAAATCACAATCTTTCTTCTGTTCACATCGAACAATATTCAATTGAAGTTAGAGATACTAAACTGGGTCCTGAAGAATTGACTCGAGATATACCTAATGTTTCAGAAGAAGCTCTATCAAATTTAGATGAACGTGGAATTATTAGAATCGGCGCTGAAGTAAAAGCCGGTGACATCTTGGTTGGTAAAATATCGCCAAAAGGTGAAACAGAACTTACAGCTGAAGAAAAATTGCTCAGAGCAATCTTCGGAGAGAAATCTAAGGATGTTAGAGACTCTTCACTTAGATTACCGCATGGCGAGTATGGCAAGGTAGTTGAAGTTCGAATATTCTCCAAGGATGCTGGCGATGAACTATCTTCCGGAGTGAACCAAATGGTTGAAGTTTCTGTAGCGCAGCTAAGAAGAATATCAGTTGGCGATAAGCTGGCTGGACGACATGGTAATAAGGGTGTTATTTCCGTAATTCTTCCTGAAGAAGACATGCCTTATATGGAAGATGGCCGTTCCGTCGATGTTGTATTGAATCCACTGGGTGTTATCTCCCGTATGAATGTTGGACAAATCCTCGAAACACATCTCGGCTTGGCTGCTCTAGCCGGCGGGTATAAAATTGCTACTCCTGTATTTGAAGGTATAACAATTGAAGATATTAAAGGTAGATTGTCAGCTCAAGGCTTACCTGAAGATGGAAAACTACAGTTAATCGATGGCGAGACTGGTGAGAAATTTGATAGAAAGTCAACTGTCGGCGTCATGTATGTCCTTAAACTTCATCATCTAGTTGACGATAAGATGCATACTCGTTCAGTCGGTCCTTACTCTATGATCACTCAGCAGCCGTTAGGTGGCAAGGCACAATTTGGCGGTCAAAGATTTGGTGAGATGGAAGTTTGGGCGCTTGAAGCTTACGGTGCTGCACACACTTTGCAGGAAATGCTCACAATCAAATCTGATGATGTGGTCGGACGAAGTAAAACATACGAAGCAATTATCAAGGGCGAGAAGATCCAAAAACCTTTAATTCCTGAAGCATTCAACGTTATGGTTAAAGAATTGCAGAGTTTGGGTCTAAAAGTTGACTTATTGGCTCCTAAGGTAGAGCCTGGCAAGAAGATAGAAGAAGAACATATTGTCCGCGCAATACCTGATGAGGGTTCTGAGATTAGCGCAGAGGTCGAAGAAGAGGACATTGATGAGAAATTGACCGAAATAGCAGCAGAACAAACTACTCCAGAGGAAGATATTATCTCTGAAGAAGTTGAAGAGTAAAATATTACCAACTAATCACTAATATACAAATTAACAGTTTAATGCATTAATTGTTAATAATAGGGGATCTATAATATGGAAAAATTAGAAATTAAGGATCAAATTACTGTAGCTGACTTTGAAGGCATACAGCTTGGAGTTGCTTCTCCGGAAGATATTCTGGAATGGTCTCACGGCGAAGTTTTGAAGCCTGAAACAATCAACTACAGAACACAGAAACCAGAAAGAGACGGTTTATTCTGTGAAAAAATCTTTGGTCCCACCAAAGACTGGGAGTGTTATTGCGGCAAATATCGAAAAATACGATACAAGGGCGTAATTTGTGATAAGTGCGGTGTTGAAGTTACTCGATCTCAGGTAAGACGTTATCGTGTTGGTCATATTGATTTAGCTGTTCCCGTTGCTCATATTTGGTACGCACGAGGAGCTTCCTCTGTCGTTTCAATGGTATTGAACATACCTGCAAACGACATAGAAAGAGTAACTTATTTTGCTTCGTTCGCTATTTTGAAAGTTAATGAAGATGTCAGATCCTCCAGTCTTGAAACTTTAGAAAGCGAATACAAAGAATACATGGACGAGTTTAAAAACAGTCCTGAAAAACTTGAAGGTGTTACTCGGGAAGAAGTTGATGCAGCTTATAAAGCCGCTAAAAATGAACTCGAAAATCTTCATATCGGCCAAATCATCTCTGAGATGGTTTACCACGAAGTAAACATGAAGTATGGCAATGTGATTGAAGTCGGTATTGGCGCTGAAGCAATATTAAATTTGCTTAAAAACACTGATATCGAAGGAGAAATTGGCAAAGCAGAAATTTTGTCCAAAAAGCTTATCGGACCTGCGAAAGCCAAAACCTTGAAAAGATACCGAGCTCTTAAAAATATGATAGCTTCCGGTATCGACCCTACTTCTTTGGTTTTAGTTAGAATTCCTGTTATCCCACCTGATCTACGACCAATGGTTCAGTTGGATGGCGGAAGATTTGCTGCCTCTGACTTAAATGATTTGTACAGAAGAGTTATAAATAGAAATAACCGTTTAAAAAGACTTCTTTCTCAGGGTGCTCCAGAGGTTATTTGCCGAAATGAAAAAAGAATGCTTCAGGAAGCTGTCGATGCACTTATCGACAACTCGGCAAGAAAAGGAAAAGTCGCTTCTACAACTGGTGGAAAAAGAAAATTACGATCACTTTCCGATATGCTTCGAGGCAAACAAGGACGTTTTAGACAGAATCTTCTTGGTAAGCGTGTTGATTATTCCGGACGTTCAGTAATCGTTGTCGGCCCAAAATTGCATCTTTATCAGTGCGGACTACCAAAGGTAATGGCGCTAGAACTATTCAAGCCTTTCATTATTGGTCGTCTTATATCAGACGGCTATGTTCACAATGTTAAAAACGCTACAAGATTAATTGATAAAGGTGAATCATTCGTTTGGGATATCCTGGAAGATATCATCAAGGATAGACTCGTTCTTCTAAACCGGGCCCCAACACTGCATAGACTTGGTATTCAAGCTTTTCAACCAGTTTTGATTGAGGGTAAAGCTATTCAAATTCATCCGCTCGTATGTACAGCTTTCAACGCTGACTTTGACGGTGACCAAATGGCTGTCCATGTGCCATTATCAGATAAGGCGCAAGAAGAAGCTCACAATATTATGTTATCTGCGAACAATCTGCTAAAGCCTGCTTCAGGCGATCCGGTTGTTACTCCTACCAACGATATGATTATGGGCTGCAACTATTTGACCCTTGAGATAGCCGGTGAAAAGGGTGATGGAATGATCTTCGCTTCTGAAAATCAAGCATTATATGCTTTAGATTGCGGAAAGCTTGGCCTGCATGCAAAGATCAAAGTAAAACTTAATAATGGTGAAATATCTGAAATTACCGTTGGCAGAATCATCTTCAACGAGATAATGCCTGAGGATCTAAGATATATCAATGAGGCATTAACCAAAAAAGCAATTTCAAAATTGGTTGACAAAGTATACCGAACCCATGGAACAAAGAGAGCATCTCAATTCGTAGATGATCTTAAAAGCCTTGGATTCAAGTATGCTCAAAGATCCGGTTTAACCTTCGCTGTGGACGATATTCATGTACCTGCAACTAAAAGTGTTGTTATAACCGCAACGGAGCAGAAGACCGACATAGTTGAGTCTCAATTCCAAAAAGGTTTAATAACCGAAGAAGAGAGATACACTAAAACAATCGAATTGTGGATGGATGCTCAGAGTCAAATTGAAAAAGATATGATGACTGAATACCCTAGAGACAACGACTTGTTTATGATTTTGACTTCAGGAGCCAGAGGTAATGTTGCCCAGATGATTCAGGTTGCTGGAATGAAAGGTTTAGTTTCAGACACAACCGGTGCGATTATTGAAATTCCTATCAAATCAAACTTTAAAGAAGGTCTTTCAGTATTCGAATACTTTAACTCAACTCATGGTTCTAGAAAAGGCCGTGCTGATACAGCGCTTAGAACATCTGAAGCCGGTTATTTGACACGAAGACTAGTAGACGTTTCTCAAGATACCGTTGTTATCTCAGATGATTGCGGAAGTTCCAAAACAAGAATTATTTCAAAGAAATTTTATAGTGATTTGGGCGAAAGTTGGGATAGATATTTGATAGGACGCGTACTTGGTAAAGATATAGCAGGCATAAAAGCTGGCGAAATTATTACCGCTGCGGATGTGGAAAAAATTACAGAAAAGAATATCAAAGAAATCGAGATTCGTTCACTGCTCGGTTGCCGATGTCTAAAGGGTGTTTGTCAAAAATGTTACGGCGTCGACCTTGCTACCGGTATTATGGTAAAAATAGGTGCTACGGTTGGTGTAGTGGCTGCACAGGCTATTGGTGAACCGGGAACACAGCTTACAATGCGTACTTTTCATACTGGCGGTGCTGCGGGCGAAGATATTACAACCGGTCTTCCAAGAGTTGAAGAACTTTTTGAAGCTAGAGCGCCAAAATCTCCTGCCATATTATCCGAAGTGTTCGGTGTAGTACAATCTGTTGTCAATGATAAAGATACAAACATTGTTACTGTCGTAGGAAAAGGCGAAAGAATTGACATAGTTGAAATGCCTAAGGAATTCACATGGAGCGTTGTTGACGGCGAAAAAGTTGATAAGAATCAAATTGTTGCCGAAAAAGATGGAGAAAAACCAATCAGAAGCAATTCTGTGGGACGCATTCATATCTTTGGGGACAAGGCTAAAATTGCCGGCGTAGACAACGTAACTAAAGAATATGTATTGCCTAGAAACGTTCAGCTAAAAATCAAAGAGGGCGATTCGATTGAAAAAGGACAAGCTATATCTGAAGGTCATTTCAACTTAGGCGACAGCATCAAATTGGCTGGAAAAAACAAGACCGAAAACTATATCATCAAACAGGTTCAAACTATTTATGAATCACAAGGTCAAGAAATCAACGACAAGCATTTGGAAGTAATAGTTCGGCTGATGATGAGTAAAGTTAAGGTTGTAACGTCTAACGATTCAGAATACTTGCCTGGACAAATCGTGAACCGGAGCGAAGTTGAAGAGCTGAATGAAGTATTGGCCAAAGAAGGCAACAAAATGGTGGACTACGAGGATATCATCATGGGTATAACCCGCGTTGCATTGAAAACCGATAGTTTCTTATCCGCAGCTTCTTTCCAAGAAACAACCTCAATCTTGATTGACGCCGCTATTTCAGGAAAAATTGATCACCTTAGGGGTCTTAAAGAAAATGTTATTATCGGCAAGTTGATACCTGCCGGAACTGGATTTAGAGCTTCTGAGACAGAATAGTTCGCTGGAGAAGTCCCGATACGCCACTCTGGATGTCGGGACTTTGACAGATACCAAAAAATATGCTAATCTAACAAAGTAAATTAAATTTGAAATCGAAACATGCCAACAATCAATCAATTAATACGCAAAAACCGAGTTAAAACTGTCAAGAGATCTAAGACAACAGCGCTTAAGAATACTTTTAACTTTCTTGAAAATAAACCGGTTAAGATGCCGAAAGGTTGTCCTCAAAAAAGAGGTGTTTGCGTTAAAGTTGGAACTATGACTCCAAAAAAACCAAACTCTGCTCTACGAAAATTCGCTAGAGTTCGTCTGACTAACGGAATGGAAGTAAACGCTTATATCGGTGGCGAAGGTCACCAACTTCAAGAGCACTCAGTTGTAATTATCAGAGGCGGACGCGTAAAGGACTTGCCTGGTATGAGATACCATATTGTCCGCGGTAAACTCGACTTGACTGGCGTAAAAGGCCGCAAAAAAGCTAGAAGTAAATATGGCGTAAAAGCAAGCAACGAATAAATAATAAATACACATTATTAACCATTGTAAAATGGAAAATGAATAACTGGAAAATCACACTATATGGCTAGAGGAAATGCAAAAACCAAGAAACACCCACTAAGTCCAGACCTAAAGTTTGGCAGTGTTTTGGTCACAAAATTGATCAACTACATAATGCTAAATGGCAAAAAAACTGTTGCTAAAGGTATCGTATATGATGCGCTTGAAAAAGCAGCAGCTCAGCTAAAAGTATCCGAAATGGATATCTTCAATCAGGTTTTGAAAAATGTTGGACCGATTCTTGAAGTTAAAAGCAAAAGAATTGGCGGCGCAAACTACCAAGTTCCTGTTGAGGTGAGCAAGGACCGAAAAAATACTCTTGCTATCCGATGGATCATCGACTCTGCTAGAAGCGGAAGCGGCAGACCAATGGCTGACAGGCTCGCATCCGAATTGATTTCTTCTTACAACAACGAAGGTAATTCTATCAAAAAGAAACAAGATACTCACAAAATGGCAGAAGCAAACAAAGCCTTCGCTCATTTCGCACGTTTCTAATTCTGACCCGCACATAGTACTAATAACAAAAAGACCGACTAACCTCGGTCTTTTTGTTATTTATTTCTAACGACTCATACTATTGATCCGATATAAATAATGAATTGCAATTTTCCTGCCATAAACTTTGCTAAGCATTTATTTTTTAGGTAAAATAAGTAGGTAACAGTTAAGCAAGTGAGGGGATATTGAAGCTACTACCTAAGCTAAAGAAGAAAAGTATCACCCAAAAAATCAAGCGCCCACAAAGCGCCAATTTTGATGTTCCAAAAAACTCTAAAAGAAATATCTTCAGGCTTATTTTTAACAAGCTATTTAATTGGGAAATTGATATCTGCATAGGTGATGATAAAAGCGATAAAAAAGTCATAACTGAAAGTCCTGAACAAAAAGATCAATACTGCAAACTGCCCGTTAAAAAGCAGGTCAGTGATAAAAATTATTTGCTTGATCAAAAGATCATTGCCATACAGCGTTCAACAAAAACAAAGTTGCCAATCTTGCAGAAAATTAATGAATGGTTAAGACTTCATTTTAATTGGTATTATGAAATTCGTATCGATCCATTATTTAAGCTAAATAGTGTGGATGAGCGAATTGAAGCAATACAGAAATCAACAAAAACTTCAGTGCGACTGTTCAATCCGTTGCACAATGCCCTTAGACAGAAAAGTAAATTCTACTACAATTGGCATCTTTATCTGTGGATTGATAAAGCTCATTATGCCGCATTAATTACTTATACGGCATCAGTTGTTATTATTTTGGCAATGATGGTACAAGGTAAAGATTTTGAACCTGCAGGGGCAGAGAAGCAACTAGCTGACACAAAAAAGACTGAAGAGCAAACAAGCCCAAGCGAAGAAGAAACCGCTATTGAAAAAGATTATTCTTTGATTTATACCTCACTTAGTAAAAACGCTAAAGAGATAAAGAGTAAAAGGACATTAAGCCAAAAGGTGTTCAATAATGGTGATGGCACCGAGAAATATATCTTCTCTGCTGCGCCAATGCACTATGATACAGGTAATGGGTTAGAGGAAATTGACTCAAAAATCGAAACCGCACTTACTACCGATGCGGATTTCAAGATGGAGAAGTCTCTCTACAAAGCTAAATTCAAGAAAAATTTAAAAGCTAAAGATTTGGTTCATTTGGAAAAAGATAGCGAAGGCTACTCGTTTGGACTGGGCAATTTGTCTTGGGTGTATGACGGAAAAACTGCACTAGTATCCGAGCCTCAGCAAGTTGAAGGCGTAAAAACAGAGAGAGACGTTAAATATTCGGCTGCCTATGGTACCGGTCTTGATTTTTCTTATACTACCGGTGATTTTAAATTCAACAAAAAGCTAGATGTTGCAAGTCTTGCCAGTCTTAGCATTCCTGACGATATCACCGCTGATGCTAGCTTAACTTTTTCTTCAGTGCTCAATTTGGATAAAGATATAGACATATATATTGGAGATACAAAATGGGAGGGCGAAGAGCGCATTCTTGAAAAAGAAAACTTAATCTTTAAAAAGAACGGACAATTTGTATGGGGTATCAGTTCACCCAAAGCTTGGGATAGTAAAAGCGGGGCTAGCAAAAATAAAAATTTGCAAGCCAAGATAAAAAAAGAGGGTAAAAAATTAGAATTCGATGTGCTTGTTCCGTACGAATGGCTAGTAAATGCCACCTATCCGGTCACTATTGATCCGGATTTCTACAGCGCTTTAAGCGACGGGTATATTTACGGGATGAGCAGTACCTACTCGACTGCGAGGTCAACAGCATATGATCAGTATGATAATGATTACTTGTGGGTTGGACAACAGCACGACGGATCAGATTATATCGCATCTCGAAGTTATCTCGAATTTGACACATCTTCTTTAGATGACGCGGCCAATGTCAGCCAGGCAAAAATGTTTCTTAAGATAGACTGTACTTTTGACTATTCAGATGTTGATTTCAATATTCGAGTGCACAAATATGATTGGTCAAGCCCTTTTTCAAGCTCAAATATAGAGACTAATTTCGATGGAGCTTTAAGCAGCACTCATGATGCGAACTGGGGTTCAACTTCAACAAATAGCTGCGGAACATCTTATGGTTCTTCTGATCTTACTAATTCATGGGTTAGCACTACCGGAACGACAAGGTATGCTTTGCTTTCAGAAGAAGATGTGAACAATTCGGCGCCTGGAGTTAATACCATGGAGATGGTTGGAATTTATCCCCGAGACGATGCTACACAAAGCAACCGACCATATTTGCAAATTACAGTAGCTGCAACAAATACTTTTACCTGGGACGGTGGCGGAGATGGAACGAGTTGGTCGGATGCCAACAACTGGACGGCCAATTCCGGCTATCCTGATGGAAATGATGATAAAGCAGTTATAAATACCGGCTCTGCAGCAATATCTACACCATCGGGAGCAACTCTGACTGTGGGAGAAATTGAGCTAGGTTCGAGCTATACCGGTACACTGACTCTCGGTAATACTTTGGATATCGATAATTCAGGTGTATCAAACGGTAATTTAACCATCACTAATTCAAGCGCCGCAGTAAATATAAATGGAAAAACAACCACTATTGATGGGACAGTTGCCAATTCCGGAACTTTGAAAATGACCGGTGATGAAACTGTTACCTTGACCAACGATACGGATTCGGGAACTGTAGAATACACAGCCACCTCTGGCGATCGCAAAATCAAACAATGGACTTACTATTCCTTGAAGATAAACGGCTCAGGCGGCACTTTCAGGCTTCCTGCGACTGCTACAACTACAGTGAACGGTAATTTGGATATAGCTGCTGGTACTTTCAATACTAATGACGGGACTTCAGACAGAGCTTTTAGCGTTTCTGGTAATTTCACAGTAGGTGCCAGCGGCCAAATATATATGAACAGTTCCTCGATCACCGTAGTTGGCAATTGGAATACAAGTACATGTAGTAATGACCTGCAAGTGGGCACCTCAAAGGTATACCTAACTGGAAATGCTACTTTTACAGCTAATTGGAATTGGAAGCATAACTTTTACGATCTTTATACTGCTTATACGGGAAAGACTCTCACGTGGAATGGTGCAGGTAGAATAGATCACTTCTTGTACATGCAAGGGGATATTACTGGAAAAATCACCGGGAACGGATATGTAGATTTCTTAACGAGTTCTGAAGATTTCATCATCTCTAACGGAGCAATTTTCCAAGGTTCTAGTTTGAATGTAGTTATAGAGGCCATGAGCCAATACATTCCGACAAATAATATTACTTATAGTTCGTTACAGATTAGAAGAGGCTGGAACGGAGCTGATAAGTCATATAAATTAAACGGTACGCTAAACGCGACCAATTTGCATGTTTGGATTCCGGATGGATCAGTTTATACTGAGATTCTTGATACCAACGGTAAAGATATTAACTTGAGTGGCGACTTACAGGTTGGTTGGTCTTCTAGTAATAACCGTGGAAAGATAATAAATACCGGATCTACCAATTCGGCCATAACTATTGGGGGTAATACTACTCTTCGTTCAGAGTCGATCTTAGATGC
Organism: Patescibacteria group bacterium; assembly: GCA_038216025.1. Classification (GTDB taxonomy): domain Bacteria; phylum Patescibacteriota; class UBA1384; order XYA2-FULL-43-10; family 1-14-0-10-43-13; genus JBBQQK01. The sequence goes on along the minus strand of JBBQQK010000011.1, from coordinate 1,476 downwards.
CAGTGGCACACACACAATAAATTTTAATATTGCGGGCAATTTGACCACGACAGGTACCTTCACTGCCGGCGCATCAACTGTTACTTTTACCGGTGCATCCGGCACTCAGACGCTCATTACCGGTGGTACTGATTCAACAAAAGCATTCAACAATGTATCAAAAACAGGTGCGAGTACAGTTTCAATGTCAACGAATAATATTCAGATCAACGGTGACTTCGCTCAGACTGCCGGTACTTGGACGACCAATAATCTAAATATGACAGTGGGCGACGATTTTGTCTTTAATGGCACTCTAAATCCAGGGTCATCAACCATAACCGTCGGCGGTGACTGGGATAAGAAGTCAACAGGCACTTTTAATTACGCTACCTCAACAGTACAACTAACCGGAAGCGGCACTGTCAGCCTGGATAACGCCGACTTCTACAATCTGTATTTTCCAACAACCGGCACCACTACAACAAATTTTCATCTATATACCTCTAATGATATTAATATTCGCAACAAAGTTATTTTTGGCGATTCTGACAACACAGCCGGACCAATCGCTGGTTCGGTAAGGTTTCGCATCTATAGTATAGGCAATAGTTCTGATTTTTTTCAAAATAGTGGTGCTACCTTTATAGGTGGCCTGCAGTTCTTTATATACGCCAATGGTAATATCGACTTCCCTGTCGGTTCCTATCAAATGCTTTTATTGCGCACGAATGGTCAAAACGCCAAATATACATTGACTGGAGTAGGAAACTTAACCATTGCCCTAGACGAATTTACAGTCCAAGGATACTCAAATGGTCTAACAAGCACACTGGATTTAAATGGACACAATGTATCAGCGTTAAGCGGCAATGGAACAAAAATCGGCGATGGCGCAAATGCTACTCGCGGTGGCATTATCCAAAATACTGCCGTTGGCACATCAACTTTTTCAACAACTAGCTTAGCGATCTATAACGGTAGTGGCAACAGCAAATTGATTGCCGGAGGCGCCGGATACAATACCATCAATATAAATGTTTCAACCAACTTTACAAACAACGATACATTCGTTCCAGCTAGTTCGACTGTAACGTTCAATGGCACATCCGGCACTCAAACGCTCATTACCGGTGGTGCAACCACTGCTAAAGAATTCAATAATGTGGTCAAAAGCGGCAATGGTACCGTTTCAATGTCTACAAATGACATCAAAATGAACGGCAATTTTACGCATTCTGCCGGCACTTGGACGACCAATAATCTAAATATGACAGTGGGCGGAAACGTTTCTATTTTTGGGACACTGACAGCTGGATCGTCGGCAATTAATGTATCTGGAAATTTCACTAGGAATGGAACATTTAATTATGGCACATCAACTGTTAACCTACTTGCTTCCGGCTCTGTTTCTCGCGATGATACCACCTTTTACAATCTTTCTTTCCCAGTCTCTGGCACAACTACTACTACTTTCACCGGTACCACCTGGTCGTC
>JBBQQK010000010.1:0-19950 GCA_038216025.1 Patescibacteria group bacterium | reverse complement strand
TATCTTTGACGATCTTCGGCTACACTTTTACCTTTTTTAACACAGTGGCTAGAACCACATTTTGGACATTTTTTTTACCATTGTTTACAATCCATTCTAAATGATTATCTGATTATTGGCTCCAGCATATCATAATTAGGTACTTTTAGGTGCAAGAATTTGATATTATGCCGCGTTGTCAAATCTTTTGCTGCCGCCATAAGCACCGCAATCGACATGATCAAAAATCCATACTTTTTTTATTTGATGCAACTTAATCGCAGTATTTATCCTTCGAAGAACAACCCCCTATCATAGAGTGAGTCTATTATAGCCTTAGAACTGCCCGCTCCAGTACGATAATCAAAGACCTCACCAATTTGTCCTGATAGCCACCCCACCGTTCTTTTGATAAACCGGCCATCGATGCAAGAGTGAGCAAGCGTATACCAGTGATGGATATTTTTGTTGTTTTCATGATTTAGCATAGAAACTCTTTTTTAATTTATATATATTGATTTTATATAAAAGCGTTGTTTTTTAAAATGCCTTTAGCATAAATAAATTTGCCGGTCAAGCATCTATTGGCTTGACGCTAGAAAAACAGAGTGTTACGTTTCAATTGTTTGATTTATAATAAAGTTATTACTTTGAAAAAAAGTTTGATTTTTTCTTTTTCCTTATTGGGACAAATTGGGTTTGCTACCGCCTTGCCTTTGTTAATTTTTGGTCTTTTAGGCCGGTATCTTGACCATAAATACGGCACCGGTCCCTATTTATTCCTTACCGGCTTAGTGGTTGCAACAATACAAATATATTTTTACCTGAAGAATATTGTGAAAAAAGCTTTTGAACACTTTGAAAAAACAGAGGACAAAAAATAAACGATTATGGAAATCTCGCTTGCTGCAGAAAAAATAGGCCACATTGGACCATTGCCGATTACAAACTCCATGCTAACTAGCTGGATAGCGGTACTTATTTTAATTCTCATTGCCATTCTCGGCACAAAAAAGCTTAGCTTAGTTCCCAAAGGACTGCAGAACGTTATAGAATTTGGCATAGAATCACTTTTCAACATGGCAAACAGTGTAATTGGCGATCTAAAACAAACCAAGCGTTTTTTTCCTCTAGTTTCCACTTTTTTTCTTTTTATTCTATTCAACAACTGGCTAGGCATATTCCCTGGCATAGGCACGATCGGATTTCACGAATTACATCGTGGCAAAGAAGTGTTTGTTCCGATCTTTCGTTCTGGTAATGCCGACCTCAATACGACACTTGCTTTAGCGATTATAGGAGTAATCGCCATTCAAATATTCGGTATTCTCGCTATCGGCGCTTTCAAATATACAAGCAAATTTATCAATTTCAAAAGTCCTATTATGTTTTTTGTTGGTTTCCTTGAGCTGATTTCTGAATTCTCAAGAATAATTTCTTTCTCTTTCAGACTTTTCGGCAATATATTCGCCGGAGAGGTTCTTCTCACAGTAATTGCAATGCTCCTTCCTTACATTGCCCCGCTTCCCTTTTATGGGTTGGAGCTTTTTGTCGGATTTATTCAAGCTCTTGTTTTTACCATGCTCATGCTTGTATTTATTAAAATGGCAATCACCGACCATAGCGAACACACAGAAAAAGAACGCGTCCAATTGCCAATTTCCGGTTCTTATTGAATGAGAACAGAAAATTGTTAATTGAAATTTAATAAACTGAAAGGAGATTATAATGGAAGCAGAATCAATTAAAGCACTTGCTACTGCAGGCGCTATTGCAGTTGGTGCCATAGCTCCGGCACTTGCTATTGGAATGATCGGATCAAAAGGATTAGAGGCTATCGGAAGAAATCCTGAAGCTGCCGGTAAAGTTCAGGGACCAATGATCTTGGCTATCGCCTTTGCAGAAGCTATTGCTGTTTACGCTCTAGTGGTAGCATTGATTGTAACCTTCGTATAATAGTTTTCAAACGCGCAGGAGCCGATCCTGCCGCTTGGAAATTAATTTCCGAGATACAAGAAACAATAACCAATTAATATTTCAATATCCGATAGTCATTGTTTGTGTCATATAACTTGATTATTGGTTATTGCAACGGAGTTATAAATGGAATCATTAGGTATAGATTTAAAATTACTGATTGCTCAAGTCGTAAACTTTCTGATTTTGTTCTTAGTATTGCGTAAGTTCCTATACAAGCCAATCTTAGATATGTTAGACGGAAGATCGAAAAAAATTGCTGACGGCCTAAAATGTGCTGAAGAGTCCGAAGAAAAATTAAAATCAACTGAAACAGAAGCTAAAAAGATTTTAGACAAAGCGGAAAAAGAAGCCAAGGAAATACGTGATCAAGCTAAAAGCGACGCAAAACAACTCCACGACAAAGCCATAACCGAGGCTAACACAAAAGGAGAAAAGGTTATTAAAAACGCCAAAGAAGAAGCTTTGAGCTTAAAGGAGTCTGCTTTAATTTCAGCCAAGAAGGAATTATCCAGCGTCATATCCTTAGCCATGGAAAAGGTACTGGGCAACGACCTTGACGAAAAATCAAGACAAACATTAACCGCCAAAGCAATCAATGAATTATAAAAAGAAACACCTAAGATAAGCATGAAAATATCAAGCAAAATCTATGCACAAGCATTAATAGAATCTTTAGAACAAGAGTCTGATTTATCAAATATCGCTGGTAACTTTTTGACGATTCTTGAAAAGAACAAGCAGAAGAAAAAGCTTCTCGAAATACTGGATTTGCTGGAAGATGAATACGCCCGAAGCAAAAATTCTATTTTTGCAAAAATTTATTCATCACACGCTCTTTCGCTGGAGAAAGTTGAAATTATCGAACAAAAGCTTGAAAAATCTACCGGCAAAAAGATCATGAGTAAAAATGTTATAAAAAATGAATGTATGGCAGGCATAACAGTAGAAATAGAAGGAAAGCTTTATGACTATTCTCTGGCAGGGACGATAGATAGTTTTAAAAAACAATTATTAAAATAGTGTCATTCTGAGCAAAGCGAAGAATCCAAAGGATCCTTCGGTCGCTTCGCTCCCTCAGGATGACAAACAAATCAAGGAGAACATATGGCCCAAAATTTAGTCGAAGAGCTAAAAGCTGAAATTCTAAAAATGGATCTCTCGCAAAAAGAGCAAGCAATAGGAACAGTTGCAGACATAGGAGACGGCATTGCCCGCATCCATGGCCTCGCAAACGCAAAAAGTGGTGAATTGATTAAAATTTCCGGTCGACATGAAGTTACTGCGATGGTGCTCAACCTAGAAGAGTCACAAGTGGGAGCCATTGTTCTTGGTGAATACTCGGGAATAAAAGCTGGCGATAAAGTTGAAACTACTGGCAAAATTGCTTCTATCGGAGTTGGCAATGACATTATTGGCAGAGTAATAAATCCTCTCGGAGAAGTAATTGACGGAAAAGCAAAATACAAGATTGACAAAAATATGCCTATTGAAAAAGTCGCTCCCGGGGTAATCACCAGACAAGGGGTGTCTGTTCCCCTCCAAACGGGTATTAAAGCCATTGATTCACTGATCCCAATCGGCAGAGGCCAAAGAGAACTTATTATCGGTGATCGAGGAACCGGAAAAACGGCTATCGCAATCGATACCATCATCAACCAAAAAGAATTGCCGGAAAAGGAACGTCCTATTTGTATTTATGTTGCTATTGGCCAGAAACAATCAAAGGTTGCTAAGATCGCCGCCATTCTTGAAGAAAATGGGGCGATGGATTACACGACCATAGTTTTGGCCGGTGCTTCCGACCCTGCCCCTCTTTCTTATCTTGCCCCTTACTCCGGCTGCGCTATTGGAGAATATTTCATGGAACAAGGCCGTGATGTATTAATAATTTTTGACGACTTAACCAAACAAGCTTGGGCATACAGACAAATCTCATTACTCCTAAGACGCCCACCTGGACGTGAGGCTTACCCCGGAGACGTTTTCTACCTTCACTCCCGATTACTTGAACGTTCTGCCAGGCTAAACAAAGACTTTGGCGGCGGCTCAATGACTGCTTTACCAATCATCGAAACTCAAGCCGGAGATGTTTCCGCTTATATTCCGACCAATGTTATCTCAATCACTGACGGACAGATTTTCCTTGAGTCCGATTTATTTTACCAAGGCGTTCGTCCTGCTTTGAATATCGGCATTTCAGTCTCACGGGTTGGCGGAGCCGCTCAGATCAAAGCTATGAAAAAAGTAGCGGGCCGCTTGAAGCTTGAGATGGCTCAATATAGAGAATTGGCTGCTTTTGCTCAATTCGCCTCAGACTTGGATGAAGGAACAAAGAAACAAATTGAGAGAGGCAAGAGAATAACCGAGATATTGAAACAGCCACAGTACACTCCAATGCCAGTCGAAGAGCAAGTGATAATTTTATATGCTGTAACTAACGGATATTTTGATGATTATGATATATCAGAGCTTAAATCGCTTGAAGAGACAATTCTTGATAAAGTAAAATCAGGAGCGAAAGAAGTAATTGCTGACATCAAGGAAAACGGTCAGATATCTGATGTTAGCGAAAAGAAATTGATCGAGTTCCTTGAAAAAAATACTAAGAAGATAGAAGAGACCGATAAGCCAGTCGGCTAGTCAACATATTGTCATTGCGAGGCCCGAAGGGCCGCGGCAATCTTTCACGATAGATTGCTTCGTCGCTTACGCTCCTCGCAATGACGGCGATAAAAAAGCAAAAGGTCGAAGCCTTCTGCTTCGACCAAAGTTATTCTGATTCTTCTTTGTTATTACTTTCTTTAGCTCGCAAGAGCCGTCCCGAGATAAAAGTAACTGGAATCAAAGCTATTAGGGCAACGGTCCACCCCGGACCCATCTTCTCGAGAAGATAGCCAAAATTGCTGATGATGCCAATTGCAGCTATTAATGCAATAAAATCCATTGTATCCCAATCCAAATGTATCACCCCTTTCCTTAGAATATTTATACAATATTAATGTCAATTTGTCAATTTATCAAAGTAATTATTGTTCGAGGAGCGCAGCGACGAGAACTTAAAAGTTATTGTTCGAGCGTTAGCGAGAACCCTAGTCAGTTCTCACTTCGTTCGAACAATATTTGGGGGAATAAAATGGTTCAATGGAAATGGTATGTTTATATAGTAGAATGCCTCGATGAGCTTTATTACACAGGAATGACATACAATTTGAAAAAGCGTTTAGAACAACACCGCTCCGGCAAAGGATCAAATTTTACTTCAAAACATGGATTTAAAGAGTTGAAATACTTCGAAGAATTTACTGATCTAACCGCAGCTAGAGAGCACGAACATCAGATCAAGGATTTTAGCAGGAAGAAAAAACAAGCACTTTGGAAAACTTAATTGAATATTATTGTTCGAGCGTTAGCGAGAACTTGGATTATTCTTCGAAGCCAACGGCTGAGAAGTTTGGGTAGTTCTCACTTCGTTCGAACAATAAAAGCAAAAGGCCGAAGCCTATTGCTCCGACCCAACCGAATAGATGCTAGTTTTTCAGCCCCATCTCAGCGACTCTACTGAATGTGATCGCCGAAATGAATATGCTCGCTAAAAAGGAAACAAGCAGCGAGATCGTGACAACAAACCCCATCGGACTTTCCTTGTTGCTAGGCAAAGCCAGAATGGCCATCAGCGCCATAAAAGCAAGCGTGAGCGTTACCGTAATAGCAATTGCCTTGATTGCCTTCCAATCCTGTAAACTCATCAGATTCACCTCCCTTTCGCTCAGTATTTATACAATAATTTAATAGATAAGTCAATACAAATGCCAAGTACACAAGAATTTAGACGCCGAATCAAATCGGTCAATAACACCAAACAAATTACCAAAGCGATGGAAATGGTCGCTTCTGTTAAGATGCAAAAAGCCGTCCGTACCATTCACGAAGCTCGCACTTATGTGCAAAACTCTTGGAATATGCTGGTCCGACTTGCCAACACCACGCTTCCCGAGAACCATCTCCTATTGAAGCCGGTTGAGATCAATCGCACAGCTGTTATTTTTGTAACTTCTGACCGTGGGCTTTGCGGTTCATACAATGCCGATCTGTATAAAAAGTTGGTTAATTATTGTTCGAGCGTTAGCGAGAACTTAAAAAACAGTTCTCAGACTTCGTCTTCGAACAATAGTAAGACGCCTTCTGTGGATGTGGACATTATCGCCATCGGTCGCAAAGGCGCTGATTTCGTCAGAAGACACAATGTCGGAAACTTGGTGGCTGTTTACGACGGCTTCGAAAATGATATTGATTTTGAAGACATCATCCCCATCTCAAAGATGACAAACGGCGAATACCTAAATGGAAAATACGACAAAGTTGTAGTCATGTATTCAAATTTTATAACTTCCTTAAGGCAAGCACCGGTAGTAAAACAGATACTTCCCATCGATAAGGACCATATTGATATTGAGGATATTTGGGAAAACCTTGAAACAGACAAAGAGGATATAGAATACAAAATAGAACCGAATTCCGATCAAGTGCTAGAAAAGCTCTTAAGACGCTTTATTCGCTTGCAAATATTTGGTGCCGTGTTAGAAGCGAACGCCTCAGAGCATTCTTCCCGTATGGTTGCCATGAAAAACGCTTCCGATAACAGCGACAATCTTATCGAAGAACTGACACTTACCTACAATACAATTCGCCAAAACGGAATTACGAGCGAAATCGCCGAGATAACGGCTGGCGCTGAAGCAATGGCATAAAAATAGTTACCATTTCTCATTTTTCATTTCTCATATTAAATGAATAAATGACCAAATGGCAAATAAATGAAAATTCGTTAAATGATAAATCAAATAACTTGGAGAAATAAATGACTAAAGGAATCATTACACAGATTATAGGTCCTGTAGCGGACGTCAAATTTGAAGATGGACTTCCGGAAATCTACACAGCCCTGGAATGCACGCTAAACGAAAAGAGACTTGTTTTCGAGGTGCAACAGCACCTCGACAGTCAAAACGTTCGTGCTGTAGCCATGAGCTCAACAGACGGTTTGCAACGGGGAATCGAGGTGACGAATACCGGAGGACCTATCTCTGTTCCTGTTGGAAAAGAGTGCATAGGACGCATGTTCAATATTATCGGGGAAGCAATCGATGGAAAACCGGAACCGAAAGCAACGGTGACCTACCCTATTCATCGACCCGCTCCTTCATTTGCTGAGCAAGAAACAAAAACCGAAATATTCGAGACAGGCATCAAAGTCATCGATCTTATTGCACCCATTACCAAAGGTGGCAAAGTTGGCCTTTTCGGCGGCGCTGGCGTAGGCAAAACAGTTCTAATTACTGAATTTATTAGAAATATTGCTCAAGAACACGGCGGCTACTCTGTATTTGCTGGAGTTGGCGAAAGAACTCGCGAAGGTAACGATCTTTACCACGAGATGAAAGAATCAGGCGTGCTGGAAAAAACAGCTCTTGTCTTTGGGCAGATGAATGAACCGCCAGGAGCCAGAATGAGAGTGGCGCTGACAGGCCTTGCCAATGCAGAATACTGGCGTGACGAAGGAAAAGACGTTCTCCTATTTGTCGATAATATTTTCCGCTTTACCCAAGCAGGATCAGAGGTTTCTACCCTTTTAGGAAGAATGCCTTCAGCGGTTGGCTATCAGCCTACTTTGGCCAATGAAATGGGCGAACTTCAAGAGCGTATTACCTCGACCAAAAAGGGTTCTATTACTTCTGTGCAAGCAGTTTATGTTCCGGCCGATGATTTAACAGATCCTGCCCCTGCTACAACTTTCGCTCACCTTGATTCAACTATTGTTTTGGAGCGCTCCCTTGCTGAATTGGGCATCTACCCTGCGGTTGATCCACTCGCGTCATCTTCAAGTATCTTAGATCCCAATATTGTTGGCGAAGAGCACTATAACATTGCTCGTGAAGTTCAGAGAATCTTACAAAGATACAAAGATTTGCAAGATATTATTGCAATTCTTGGCATGGAAGAGCTTTCCGATGACGACAAAATGACAGTCTCAAGAGCCAGAAAATTGCAACGATTTCTTTCTCAGCCCTTTCATGTCGCCGAGGTTTTCTCCGGCATCAAAGGTCAATATGTTTCGCTAAGCGAAACGATAAAAGGCTTCAAAGAAATCATTGAAGGCAAGCACGATGACAAAAGTGAGCAAGATTTCTATATGAAGGGCACTATTGATCAAGTAGGTAAATAATTTTTCATTTAACGATTGATCGTTTAACAATTAATTATTTAACAATTGAATGGCAAATGAACAAATGAAAAATAAATGAAAATTGAGAAATGGAAAACGATAAATGAATAATAACTTCAAGTTAAAATTAATATCGCCCAAAGGTGTTATTTATGAAGTAGAGGCCATTTCGGCTTCTCTTCCCACCCCCGATGGCGAAATTACAATTCTGCCAAATCACGAACCCCTTATTTCTCTTCTTGCTCCCGGAGAAATACGCCTTCAAATCAATGGAAAAGAACACACCCTGGCAACGGAAGGCGGAGTAGTTGAAATAGCAAACAACTCAGTCAAAATACTGGCTGATAGTGCCGAAGACATTGACACACTTGACCAATTGAAAATAGAGGAAGCCAAAAAACATGCTGAGCATTTGATGGCCAACGCAGAAGATGATGTTGAATATGCAGATGCCCTCGCCCACCTTGAGAAACAACTTGCGATGTTGAACTTGTTAAAAAGAAGAAAAAAGTATAAATAATTTTTAAAAGGAGCACAGCCAAGAGGTGGGTGCTCCTTATAGATTTAGCGCCCTACTATTGAAAAAGGCTTTTGAACTCTCCATAGAATCACTGAGAAAATAGACTATATTTACTTCAAATAATCAGACACACTTCCCCTAATTTTCTCATAGTCATTTTCCCAAACTATCTCTGGGAAACGCTTGAACCAAGTTATTTGCCGCTTGGCATATTGATGAGACTTTGTCTTGAGTAAAGAGACCATCTCTATATATTGTTTTGAATTTCTATAATTTTGATCATCAAAGGATCTAGGCCGCAAGGCCTCACGCTCACTTTGTTCACTAGATTCTTCAAGGAGATTGCTCAAAACATAATTAGTGATCACTCTATATTCAAGTCCCAAACTCATAAGCCACTCCGGGTCAACACCTGTATTCAGAAGACCATTCACTTCCTCTAACATCCCTTGCTCAAATCTATCGTCCACCCTTTTATCAATTCTTTTATCTAATATTTCTTTCGGCCAGAAAAGCCCAATTTGGAGTACGTCAAAATCAGGCTTTTCTTTTGTCGTCACGATACCTTCTTGTGACCTTTCTATCGCCCGGATTAATCTATGAGGGTTTTTCTTATCAGCAAGTTCATCGTAAACTTTTTTATCTAGTTCTATAAGCAAATTATTTAATTCCTCAATAGTCAGTTTTTCAAGTTCTTCCCTAGTGTACTTTCCACTTTCGACTTTTCCACCTTGGCAAACCGAAGGCGAGACGGGCGACTTCCGACTTAATTTAAAACCTTCAACTAAACCTTGTACATATAGCCCTGTTCCTCCAACTATAATGGGTACTTTTTCTCTTGAAAATATGTCCGAAATGGCCGCTCTGGCTAGAGGCAAATAATCAAACAGAGAGAATTTCTCTCCTGGATCCTTGATGTCAATCATGTGATATTTGACGCCATGATACTCAGCCAAATCCTTGCCCGTACCGATATCCAGTCCACGAAAAACCTGGCGAGAATCCGCCGAGATAATCTCACCATTGAACTCTTTCGCCAGTTTTACTCCTATTGCTGTTTTTCCAGATGCAGTAGGACCAACTATAGCAATGATTTTTCGTTTATTAGTTGTCATCCTGAAGACTCAATAATTCTATATTGCATAAACTCATTTAGGATCCAGGAAGTATGGATCCCGTACAAGTTACTATCATATAAAGGCCAATGTGTTTACGGGATGACAGAAGGTTAGGGCGGCGGCTCTGCCGCCGCCCAATAGTACTTGCTCGTGATCTCTTTGAAAGTACTCTGATACTTTCTTTGCGAGTATGATCCTCTCCCCCTTCTCTTACTCGCCTACATCGCTTTCCATGCCCAATCAACAAGCTATTCAACCTGTTTCTTGCATTCATCGAAAGTGCCAGAAAATATTCTTTGCCATCTTGATCTTTAAGGACAAACCGATCACCGCTTGGCACAATATCAAGAACCTTAATCCGAACCAATTCAGGTTCAAAAAATTCTCAACTCAACGACTCCACCTCATCCTGCTTTACTACTTATACCAGAAATGTTCCCAATTGGGAAGTTGCATAATGGTTGCATTTCATATTAAAATGATTTTGCACAATTAATAATTATTAATGTGTCATTCTGGAGCCGATTTTAGGCTGACCGTGTACCTCGTAGCTCAAAGAGCGTAGTGGGAAAAATCTAGTAAAATGTATGATAGAAATTACTATTTTATCGCTTCGCTAAATCCTTCTTTTCTCTCAGAATGACAAAACCGAACAATGATAAATATAACCAAATTATCTAAAACCTACAGCAAAGACAAGATTGTCGAAGACCTTAGCCTTACTATCAACAAAGGCCAAATTTTTGGCTTTTTAGGACCAAATGGTGCCGGCAAAACCACTACAATGAAAATGCTAGTTGGTTTGTCCACTCCATCGTGTGGAATTATTGAAATAAACAATAGTTCAATAAACAAGAACAAAGAACTTATTGGATATATGCCGGAAGATCCTTATTTCTACGATCACCTAACCGCAAAAGAGTTTTTGACCTTTATGCAGGAATTATTCAAGAATAAAACCAAGGATATACAAAATATATTGAAATTAGTTGGCCTGGAAAAAGCTATGCATCAGAAAATACAAGAATTTTCCAAAGGCATGAAGCAGCGCTTAGGACTGGCACAAGCCATAATAAACGATCCACAATACCTCTTTCTTGACGAACCGCTAGACGGACTTGACCCGATCGGCAGAAGAGAATTTAAAGAAATATTTTTAAATCTGAAGAAAGAAGGCAAAACTATTTTCTTCAACTCCCATGTTCTCTCTGACGTGGAAGAAATTTGTGATCAGATCGGGATTATAAACAAAGGAAAATTAATTTATTCAGGAGATGTCAAAACATTTTGTGGAAAGAAAAGCCTGGAAGATGCCTTTGTAGAAAAATTAATAAACAAGTAGCGTTCAAATGAAAAATATACTAACAATTGCCAAAAATACTTTTAAGGAAACAATCCGCGATAAAATTCTTTACGGCATTTTTGCTTTCGCTTTACTTTTCCTTCTTTCAACCATATTTTTTGGTTCTATCTCTCTTGGCGAAGATGTTAAGGTAGTCAAAGATTTTGGCCTAGCAGGCATATACGCTTTCAGCATTATTATTACTGTTTTTCTTGGAACCTCATTGATATACAAAGAGATTGAGAAACGAACTCTCTACGTTATACTCTCAAAGCCTGTAACGATAATTCAGTTTTTGTTAGGAAAATTCTTCGGACTTTTTGCAAGTGTGTCGCTAAACATTTTACTGATGACAATTGTTCATCTTGCTGTCGTCTATTTCAAGGGAGGCGGTTTTGACTATCTTTCCCTATGGTCCATCTTGCTCCTCATTTTTGAGATTGCTCTGTTTATCTCTATAGCAATACTCTTCTCAACATTTTCAACGCCTCTTGCGGGCGCAATCTATTCAATAATTCTTCTTTATATTGGGCATTCGCTTGGCCTTCTTCTTGATTATGTTAAAAATTCGGGAGCATTAGCCAAATTTTTCGCTAATGTTGTTTATTACATTCTTCCCAATCTAGAAAAATTCAATATTAGAAATAGCGTTGTGCATGGCATTCATCCCACTGGATCCGATATTATCTATCCAATACTTTACTCGTCTTTATACAGTATTATTCTACTCTGGTTGGCTGCCACTTCACTAAAAAAACAAGAGATTTAAATGAAACAGATTTATTTATCACTGGTTGTTGCTTTTCTTTTTTTGGGAATAGTATCAACCCAGTATCTTTCCGACCAACAAAGAGCAAAGGCTGATTACGTTGAACCGATGGTTCTGAGGCCCGATTTAGTTAAAGCCGTTGATTTAGGTCTCCACAATGCCGCCGCAGATCTTATGTGGTTAGGCGCTATTCAATATTTTGGTGGCAGAAATGATAACGGTTATCCCAAAATGGTTGATTACCTGAACTTCTCGTCTGATCTCGATCCTAAATTTTCTTACCCTTACGCCTTCGGCTCATTAGTATTGCCGACGATCGGCCAGACAAACCAAGGATTAGCCTTAGTCGATAAGGCCATCAAAAATAAAGTTGATGACTGGAGGGTGTCCTACTACGCTGCCACTACTTACTTGTTCGAAAAAAATGACAAAGAGATGGCTTTGAAAATGTTCGATTTGGCTGCTAGCACCCCAAGTGCTCCGGATAATATCAAACGAATAGCAGCTAATTTTGGGTCGAATAAAGACAAACGATCCCAAACTTTGGACATATGGAAAGGAATTTACGACAATACAAAGGATGAAGTGATCAAAGAAAGAGCAAAAAAATATATAATTCACTTCCAATTATTGGACTTCTTGTCCTTAGCCGCCGATGAGTACAAAAAAAAATACGGTAAGTATCCTGCAAACGAAGATGAACTTGTAACCGGAAAAATCCTAAAAGCAACTCCGGAGGACCCGTTTGGCTTTCATTATGATTTCAACGAAGAAGGTCAACCCAAAGCAAGATTATAATAGAGTAAATAATAGAGTAAATAATAGAGTAAATAATACAAAAAGTATCCCCTTGGTACCAAAAGGGATGCTTTTTGTATTTAGGCAAAACTCATAGGTCTTACCTCTGAATAATTTGACTTTTTGATCAAATAAGAATGAACCTCAACTTAGCAACTTCAATTTATCACTATACTAATGAGTAAAAATTATTAAAAACCCCTTAATAAACAGGTCTTTTCATTGCATAATTGTATAATCCTACAAAAATCAATCATAAGCCTGCTTAAGAGTCCCAATAAAAAAAGATGAGCTTCGCTTATCTTTACTTTTTTGAACTTCAAATTAATTAAACACTAGGTACTTGACTATTTCATTAAAAATTGACCAGCAAGGCTAGATCAATTTTTAATGGTGCCTGGGAGAGGACTCGAACCTCCACGCCTTGCGGCACTAGTTCCTAAGACTAGCGTGTATACCATTTCACCACCCAGGCGAACTTGTTTAATATACCGAAAAATCCTGCTTTTTTCAACAAGAATTACTTTTTGAGACTAAAAAGTGATTTGGTCTTTAAATTTTTCAAAGGTCTTGTCCCCAATTCCCTTCACATTCTTAAGTTCATCGACTGATTTGAAACCACCATTTGAGTTACGGTAATCAATAATACGCTGAGCATATGTTACGCCTATTCCCGGCAATGTATCGAGTTGAGCTACAGTAGCAGTGTTGATATTCACTTTCCCACTTACCTTTTGTGCTGATTGGCTGACCGGCTTACTGGCTGGCTGGCTTGAATTTGTACTAGCTCCTGCAACTTGTCCTTCTTCTGGAGCAATCACTTTTGATTCATTGGAATTTATTTGAGATTTGTCATTTGATATTTGGGTTTTGTCATTCTTCAACGATGAAATCGTTGAAGTCAGTTCATCGATCTTTCCTTGCTGATAGGCCAATTTTTCCTCTAGGTGAGGCTTTGAATAGTTCGCCTGCCACAACAAGATTCCACTGCCGATCATTATTAACATAACTAAACCTCCGCCGATGAAGAAGCGGTATTTTTCTATAAACTCCCCTATTTTTTTATATAAGTCGTCCATTAATTTAATTCTAGACAATAAAATAAAAAAAGAAAATGGCCCGGTATTCTGGGCCATATCTGCAATTCACATTTTGGTGGCCTTTTTAGCTGCCAACTATTTTCTCTCTCAATTTCTCATCTGCATATTCTCCAAACCGTAATGCTGCATACCATGTGATGGCAATCAGACCCAAGGCTATGCCGGCAGTCAAGGAATAGTCACAGACCATCATGATTAGACCATGTCCGATTGCTACTGCGATGATCGACACAATCCATTCAACGTTGTATTCGGCGTACGGTGGAAAGACAGCCATCGGCCAACCGATAGACAGAATAAAGAAATCGAATACACTTAGCTTGATCGGGTCGCGGTCATTCCTAGAGAAGAACATGGCAATACCATAAAGCACAACGATCATACAGTAATAGATGCCAATCGAAATCAGTAACATTGAATTTCCCCTTTCAAAATACGAAAATCTCTGCCTTGAAGTTATCAATAATGATATTATAAGTCAAAGTTAAATTACTGATTATTCCAAATGTTTTGCTTCAAAAAAATCTTTGAGCTTCTTTTTTAGTTCTATATGTTTGCTTAGTTCCGGATCATTTTTAACTAATTCCTTGGCAGCAGTAGAGGCTTCGGCGATTAATTCCCTGTCTGAAAACGAAGCCATACGTAAGTCCACTTCACCGGATTGAATGGTGCCAAACAATTCGCCCGGGCCTCTTGTCTCTAGATCGACTTCTGCCAGTTTAAAACCATCGTTGGTCATCTCTAGGCTTTTTAATCGTTTCAATGCAATAGGAGCGCTTGTAGTGGAAAACAGAAGGCAAAAGGACTGATGTACGCCCCTTCCAACCCGTCCCCTAAACTGATGAAGTTGCGACAATCCGAATCGTTCAGCATCTTCAATCACCATCACTGTGGCATTCGGCACGTCCACACCTACCTCGACTACCGATGTACTGACCAAAATATTTGTCTCTCCGTTTGCAAAATCCGCCATTATCTGATCTTTTTCCTTAGGTTTTAATTTGCCATGAAGCATGCATATTTGAAATTCTGGATAAACTTTCTGCAGCTTCTCATATTCGGCGACAACAGTCTTTCTATCCTCTTCGAAAAGTTGAGTTTTTTGCTTAGAATCATTACTCTCATCATTCTTTTCCTCAATGAGTGGGCATATTACAAATACTTGCCTTCCATGATGCAAGTGAGCTCTAATAAATTCGTATGCCTTATTTCTATTATAAGAATCAACCAACCTTGTCTTTATTTCTTTCCTGTTTCTTGGTTTCTCTCTAATAACAGATAGATCAAGGTCGCCAAACAATGCGAGATGAAGGGTGCGGGGAATCGGTGTGGCGGTCATAGAAAGAAAATGAGGTCGCATTTTTAAAGCAGTCTGCCTGTCATTAGAATTGGTGAATTCTGTCCTGCTGGTCATCTCAAGCAAAGCAGCGCGCTGCTTCACCCCAAAACGATGCTGCTCATCCACAACAACCAGTCCTAAATCTTGCAACTCTACCCCCTTCTGAATCAACGCTTGCGTCCCTATTATAATATTCGCTTTGAGTATTGAATTCTTCTTGCCCTTAGTCTCCAATTTTTCGCTCTGGTTAAAACATTCCTGTCTATCGCTAGTCCAAAGGCCAATAGACACATCAAAATCTATAAATAGGCTAGAAAATGACTCATAATGCTGAACAGCAAGAATACTGGTGGGAGCCATGATAGCGACACGATATCCGGCCAAGACCGCGGTATATGCAGCTATCGCTGCCACTATTGTCTTTCCGCTTCCAACATCACCATTCAAAAGGCGGTTCATCGGCGGCAAATATTCCGCTTTATTGTCACCCCGAACCGACGATTGTCGTCCTGTACTCGATACGGGATCTGTATCTTGTTTCGGGATCTTTATGGATTCCGGATCGAGTCCGGAATGACGCACAGAAGTTATATCCCCCAATATTTCATCCAATGCCTTTCTCTGATCACCAGTAAGCTCAAAAGGTAAACCGCCAATAAACTTCTCCACTGCGCTCGAAGAATAATCTAATGCCGGTGCATTCTCTTTTTTAATCTCCTCTTTCGACAACTGAGCCTTAAGAGCAATTAAAAATAATTCATCAAAAGCTAACCGTCTCTTCGCCCTTTCGAGCATTTCATTATTTTTTGGGAAATGAATATTCTCTATCGCATCACGTATTGAAAGCAGTTTGCTGTTCGTTTTGGAATTTGTAATTTTTTCATTTTGGATTTTATTTGAAATTTGTAATGTAAAGTTTGGAATTTCTAGCAAATTTTCTGGCAGAAACTCAACCACACCACCAGCTAATTCTTTAACGCTGAACACCAGCCTGTTAATATACTTACTTGAGATGCCCTCGGTTTCAGAATAAATAGGATCAATGCGCGGTGAAAGCGACCGCTCAGGAGATTCTAAAATCACTTCGCCTGTATATGAATTATGTGAAAGTTTTCCATATAAAATAACTTCCCGTCCTGCAGGAAGCATCTTTTGTAAAAAAGGTTGGTTAAACCAAACCACTTTTAGAGAGCCGGTTCCATCTTCAATTACTGCCTCAGTTATAGTAAACCGTCTTTTACTAGTCTTTTTATTTACTATTCCTACTATTTGGCCTCTTACTGCTATAAAATTACCACTATGCTTTGATTCTAATTCAGATAACTTGGTAGTATTGGAAAAATCCCGATAAGTTCTCGGATAGTAGAGCAATAAGTCCTGGACCGTTTCTATTCCAAGTTTGCTTAATTTAGCACCAAATTTAGGACCAACTCCTCTCAGAAGTTGAATTTGCGTGCTTAATTCGATTTTTTGATTGACAATTGTCATATTATGTATATTATTAAGCAGGATTATAAGGGGAAAACACACGGCTGTGCGAGACAGCCACCTCGTTCGCAAGCTGGAGAAACAGAATATCCTGACTTGTGGAGCAGCTCGGGAAAGACTAGTTGATAAGATATGACTTTTCAATGTGGTCAATTCGTGGAGAGAATCGGAAAAGGCTAATTGAAGACCATTTTTCAATGATGCTCTATCGCGGATTCTTTAGGATCAGGTCCTAGCATTTCGTACCCATCCGTTTCGCCACCTGGTGTCTGCAGACGCTAGGTGGCCCTTTTTTTAGCAACCTTAGCTTCCAATATCTATTCTATAATACCGCCGCCGGTTACTTCATCTCCATCATAAAATACCGCACTTTGCCCTGGAGTAATAGCTCTCTGAGGCTCGTTAAATTGTACCAAATATTTTTTATTAGGCAATTTGCTTACTTTGCATTCCACTGCCTTGGACTTATATCGGATTTTAACAGACAAATCCTTTCGCTCTAAGTTTTTAGTGTCCAATGTATTGCTTTTAATAGTCATTTCATTCGCATAAACTTCACTATCATCCCCTACAATCAGCCTGTTCCTCTTTACATCATAACCAACAACATAAGCCGGAGCTTTTTCTTTTCCACTGATAGATATTGCCTGGTCGACTCCTTTTCGTTGGCCAATAGTATAATTAACAAGGCCTTTGTGCTTCCCCACGACATACCCTTTACTATCGACTATCTGGCCTTCCTTAAAATATTCCTTTGGAATGTGCCGCTCCAAAAATTTGCGGTAATCATTCTCCTGTACAAAACATATCTCTTGGCTTTCAACCTTCTCATGTACAGGCAAGTTGGCTTCTTTTGCCATCTTTCGCACTTCGTCTTTAGTTAGATCCCCAAGGGGGAAAATGACGCGAGTCAATTGATTTTGATTCAAATTATAAAGGAAATAAGACTGGTCCTTCTTTTCGTCAACCGCTTTTAACAAATGGTATGCACCACATCCTTTCGACTTTGGACTTTCGACTTTTGACTCGCTCGTTATGCGAGCGTAATGTCCTGTCGCCAAATATTCGCATCCGGCCTTTTGCGCAAAATCCAACAACCAGCCGAATTTTATCTTTTCATTACATTTTACGCATGGGTTAGGAGTACGCATGGCCTTAAACTCTTCAATAAAATAATCAACCACCTCTTTTTTGAACACCTTTCGAGCGTCCACCAAATAGAACGGAATACCGAGGGTATCGGCAACTTTTCTTGCATCAGCAACTGATTTTTCATCACAGCAAGCATTTTCTCTACCGTCAACTTGGCAAGTTTCGTCATACCAAAGCTTCATCGTGAAGCCAACCACATCATAGCCCTGCTTTTTCAAAAGCATGGCGGCAACTGAGGAGTCAACTCCTCCGGACATAGCTATGGCGACTTTCTTTCCCGTTGACATTTTGTTCCTTTTGTGATATTGTACCACATAAGTACACGCCTATCAATGGGCAACAGGAGGGACAAAATGATAGAATTGACACTGAACATACCCGGGACGAGGGTATGTACCGTCATAATAGCGAATCCAGAACTTGCACGGGACCTAGTCTCCTCGGGGAATCCAGGCCAGAGACTATTGGAACTTGCCAACAAAGGCAAGTCATTAGAAATGCTCCCTGCGATCACCGGCTTAAGCACACCTGGCATGATCGTCAAGGACAACGAGATTCACGGCATCTAAATGATGCATTTACAGAAAAGGCTCCCGTACTATCGGAGCCTTTTTAATTATCTCCTATTGACAATTAATATTTTAGAGCAGATATTGAAGGCAAATCTACAAGGGGGTAATGAAGATGAAAATGCCCAAAATAACTCTACCTGAATGGTGGGACTGGAACTTATTTGCAGGAATAATCCTCGCTATCGCCCTGCTAACTGTCCTTCTATACGGTTATTTGCAAGATCCAAATGCTTATAGGTTTCGTTAACCGGCTCCTGCCCTCTAATCGGGCCGGAGCTTTTTGTGCAATCAACACTGAAAAATGTACCGCACACATACGCTATTTAAAGAGAACTATAGTCTAAGCGCTAATAAATAATTGAGGGTGATCCTTCAATTCTTCTTTTAACGTATCGTAATGATTTTTTATATTATATTTTGACAAGAAAATCCCAGACTTGATGAGCATATTCACCCTTTGCCACATATAATTAACTTCATCCGGACTTATTTCTTCGTCAATCAGATCTGCAGAAAAACTCGATCTATCCTCATAGGCAGTCTTAAGCAAACCCATCAAATCATCTGGAATTTTTACATTGTCTTTAGTTTGGGTAAACATTTTAATAGGACCGTCCTTAATGCCTCTGACTTTAAAGTACAAACTTGAACTCATGCACAATCCGTGATCAATAGCTATTAAAGAATTTTCATTTGGATCATCTTTGACTCCAGGTAATAATCCTCCATCATTTGAACGATTGATTTTTACTAGATAATTTCCAGGATTACGATCACAGTTCAGTAAAATGAAATCAAGTAAAAGCATCTTTGAAAAATCTTTACTCTGAGCCAAGGCGTCCCACTGCTCTTCATCAACTTCGGGATACTTTTCGATAATTTTTTGTTGGGAAATATAGTGGTCCTTATCGATAAGCAACTGCAACGCACCAACTCTATCATCAATAGTTCTTGTTATTGTTGGTGGAATAATATCAAATTCAAAATGATCAGAAACAGAAAAAGCAAAATATTCTCTTGGGAAATATTCTTTTATGCTGCTATCGCCATTTTCTGTTTTAGTTCTTTCGTTCTCTCCTGCAAAAGGCTTGAATACACACAGAACCTCCTTGTCTTCATACTTAAGATCAATCAATTCCGGTTCGGTGATATTTGCAATTTCCACTTCATTATCATGCGAACTCACCGCATCTGGCATAATCTGGTCAATCGAACCGATCAATTCGACCTCTCCGTTTTCCATTATTTTTAGAATCTCTTCTTTATTGCCAAAACGAGATTCTCCCTTAACGGAAACTTCTAATTAAGGATTACAAGAACCATATTCATTCATTTCCTCTCCTTTGGCTTGTCTAGTACCACATCACTTTAATCTTGATGTATCTCTTTTAGCTTAAATATTTCTCTCGCTTTTTCTTTTGAAAATTTACAATTGATCTTTGATTTTGATTTGTTGCGTCTGTTCACATAGGCGTCTTTTGCTGTTTTTAGCGCTTTGTCATTGCTTATTCTCTTTTTGAGAACCTGTTTTGTGAATATGCCGATTTCGATCTCTGCCATATCAAGCCAG
>JBBQQK010000009.1:0-21538 GCA_038216025.1 Patescibacteria group bacterium | reverse complement strand
CCTTTCTGTTTTTTGTTAGCACTAAGATACTCTTTTTGAAGTTCTCTTAGATACTGTTTTTTTGAATTCATATCCATATTTTTCTCCTTGGTTCAACCATAACTGAACTCAAGGACTAATTGATAATTTCAGTGACATTTTTAAACTGCAGAGACATAGGTCTATAGTGACATTTTAGCTTGCAGAAGGCGTCGTCATTGAAATAATGATTCAATTGGCCTATACTAATAAACTGATGGTTGTAAAACCCATATCTATTTAATGGTAGGAGCAAGTATGAAAAAAACAGATTATATAATTGAAATAAAAAACTTAATCAAATCTTATGGTTCAAATGAGGTTCTAAAGGGTATTGATTTGCGTGTCGAGCGCGGGACTATGCTGGCACTGCTTGGTCCGAATGGGGCAGGAAAGACTACCGTTGTTCGGATTCTTAGTACGTTGCTGGCCTATGATAGCGGTTCTGTGCTGGTAAAAGGTTTTGACGTCAAAAATCAGGCTGACCGAGTCCGAGAAGTTATAGGACTGACGGGGCAGTCGGCTGCCATCGACGAACTTCTGACCGGACGCGAGAATTTGGTGATGATGGGGCGGTTGTATCGGCTAACTCCTGACAGTGCGAAAGCCCGAGCTCAAGAGCTGCTTGAAGAGTTTGATCTGGTTGAAGCTGCAGATCGGACTGCCAAGACATACTCTGGTGGTATGCGCCGGCGTCTGGATCTGGCGGTTAGCCTTATCGCAACGCCGCCGGTTATTTTTTTGGACGAGCCGACCACCGGTCTCGATCCTCGTTCGCGTCTGGGTATGTGGGAAATTATCAAAAATTTAATGAAAAACGGTACTTCAATATTATTGACCACGCAGTATCTGGATGAGGCCGACCAGCTGGCTGATCGGATTGCAGTAATCGATGGCGGCAAAGTTATAGCGGAGGGAACAGCGAAAGAGCTGAAAAGCAAGGTTGGCAAAGATCGGCTGGAGCTAACTTTGTGTGATGCGGACCAGCTGGCGTTGGCCAAAAAAATATTAGCTAAATATATTGTGGTTACAAACGAAAAGGAAAATTCTGTGGGTGTAACTATTGAGGATACAGATACGGATGTTCGGGAAATACTTGAGCTTCTGAGTAAAGCAAAGATCAGGCTGGAATCTTTGGCCGTACGCAAACCGACGCTTGATGATGTATTTTTGTTGCTGACCGGCAAGCAAAAAGCTAATGCGAGCGCTGAGGAGGAAAAATAATGACCGTCAAATTAGAATTTGAAAAAAAATCTAAAACTGTTCTGGCTATAAGCGATTCTCTGATCATGATTAAGAGAAGCAGTACTCATATTGTGCGAAATACGGATCAACTGCTTGGAACTTTCTTCCAACCGATTATGTTTCTGGTGCTTTTTGTGGCAGTATTCGGTGGCGCCGTCTCCGGATCGTTACCTACGGGTGTCAGCTATCTGAATTATTTAATGGCTGGCATAATAGTTCAGACGGTTGCCTTCGGTTCAACGACCACGGCGGTTGCTGTTTGTAGCGATTTACAAAAGGGTATTGTAGACCGTTTCCGTTCGCTTCCGATGTCTAATCTGGCAGTGCTTAACGGCCACGTAATCTCTGATCTTTTTAGAAATAGCATTTCAACGGTGGTAATGATTCTTACCGGATTGGCACTTGGTTTTAGGTCAGGAGCCAGTGTCTTGGATTGGTTGCTGATTGTCGGCATCCTAGTGCTTTTCACTCTAGCCTTTTCTTGGCTAGCGGCAATTGTCGGATTGGTTGCTAAAAGCGTTGAAGCTGTTCAGTGGCTAACGTTTATTTTTATATTTCCTCTGACTTTTGCCAGCAGTGCCTTTGTTCCGACGCAAGGAATGGCGCCTGTTCTCAGGGCTTTTGCTGAAAACCAACCGATTACGCAGGTAATCGGAGCTATTCGCTCTTTGATGCTCGGTATGCCCATCGGAGATTTTGGTTGGAAATCCGTAGCATGGAGTGTTGGCATACTTTTTGTTTCATTGCCAATTGCTTCGTGGTTGTTCCGCCGAAAAACCTCCCAATAAGCAAGTTGCTCGAAACAGTGCTTATTTTTGGTAATGTGATAGTAATGGATATGAGAAGAAGCGCATCTTATTACATGGGGTTCTCGAATCTCATAATGTTCCACAGTGAAAAATAATGTATAGTTAAAATATGAACGCTATTCTTCAAAATTTAGGATTTGATGCTTTTTTCGAAAAGCATTGCAAGGAATTGCAGGTTGAGCTCGACTCGATAGCTCGGGTTATTGCCGAACACAAGGGCATTTATTCTGTAAAAAGTGTCAAAGGTGAATTTCACGCCAGGATAAACGGAAAACAAATATTTGCGGCCAACTCGCGAGAAGACTATCCGGCAGTAGGTGATTGGGTTGTTGCAACAATGGTTGATGATGATCAGGCAATGATCAGTCAGGTATTGCCCCGGAAAACTGTTATCAGAAAAACGGTGGCATCCAGAAAATCTACTGACAAGGTGAAAAGCCAAATCATCGCAGCAAATGTTGACGTTGCATTTGTGGTGGAGTCGGTTGACAGAGACTATAGCTTGAACCGTTTTGAGCGATATTTTGCTTTGGCTGAAGATGGAAATGTAAAACCGGCAATTATTTTAAATAAAGTTGACTTGATTTCGAGGGATGACCTGAACAATAAGGTGGCTGAGATACAGGGGCGATTCAAAAATTGCATGGTTGTCACTACGAGCACAACAACTTTAGAAGGACTGGACTCTCTCAGAAATTCTCTTAGTCTTGGAAAAACTTATTGTTTCTTGGGATCGTCAGGAGTTGGCAAATCTTCTTTGATCAATGCTTTGACCGGAGAGAAGGTAGCAAAAACAGGAGCGATTGGTCTTGGCAATGAGCGAGGCAGGCATGTTACTACTCATCGAGAAATGTTTTTTTTGAATAGCGGTGGAGTCGTAATCGACAATCCGGGAATGCGAGAAGTCGGCCTGATCAATTCTGGGGTTGGTCTAAAAGCGACTTTTGCTGAAATCGAAGAGTTCACATCTCAGTGTAAATTTACAGATTGCACTCATGTTCATGAATCCGGGTGCGCTGTGAAGGCTGCTGTAGAATCAGGTATTATTGATGAAGATCGGTACGACAACTATATTCAGTTGAAGAAAGAAGTTGAGCATTACGATATGACAGACTTTGAGAAACGGGATAAGGACAGAAAATTCGGAAAATTTGTTAAGAAAACTCTAAAGCGGATGAAAGATTTTGAGTAAATTCTATCTATAGTTCTGGTAAACCTAATTATTAATCATTATGGAGTGGGCCATGAAGAGGAAGAAGTGGATAATCATTGTATTGATCTTTGTATTAGTGGTCATTTTGGCAATTATTAGTTACTCCGTATATATTGAAAAGAATCTGAACTCTTCTTGCAGAAGAATTGGAGAAGCGGAGAGCAATGCTTCTATGGGCCCTGATGGATTTTTTGGCACTTGCTGCAAGGGCCTGATTCCCATGACCCATAGAGAGGATATGGGAATGGCAGGCAACGCGTCTTATTGCGAACCTATTATTCCGTTGCCTTGGCTTAAAAAGTAAGTTCTGGTTTGCTATCCATTGCATCATCGGATTCTGTTAGTAAAGTTGTAGACAAAAAAATTAGCAAACAAAATTTTAAGGAGCTTTATGGGAGAAGAACTAAGTAGTCCTAAGTATGGGGAATTATCGCCAGAATGGATAATGACACCCGAAGAAAAAGAGGAAGCGAGTCTTGTATCCAAAGAGCAATCACTTGATACTACAGGGTCGCAAGAAATAGCAGCTACAGATCACTCTTTTGAAAATTTGTTATCCGAACTAGACAAAGCAGGCTGTGACAAAGATCGTCTCTTGGAAATTTGTAAACCCGAAAACCTTATTGGTCGTGGTGGGAATGCTGATGTCTACAACATTCCCGGTGTTGATAGATATGTTTTGCGAGTTAATCGGTCCAAGAAAAAAGAGGAGACAAATGGTGAAATCTCAAAAATTGTAGATGCTTTTCCGGAATTTAATATCGGCCAAGCAGTAGCGGAGATTCAAGAATGCGGGATGTCTTTTCTGAGACGTCAAGATGGAATTCCAGCAAGTGTTCCTTGTGGTGAATTACGGCGAGATGGGGGAGAGGAAGCAGACTCGATTTACCAAGAGCATTTGAAAAATGTCGCCGAGATGCCGCAAGAAGCTTTTGACGAATTTGCCCATTTATTGATTGTTATCAATGATCGGGGCTATCAATTTGATCCTTCAAAAGTCAATAATGTGCTTGTTGATGCGGAAAATGAAAGATTTAATTTAGTTGATGTAAATAAACGAAGTGAGACTTCAACATATAGAAACGGGGTTGCCGATATGGCCGTTACCTTAATAGATAACGCTTATGCGGGCAGATACAAGGGATTGCTTGCACCGGAGCATTATCGCCGTATGATTTTAGAGAAATGTATTGAAGCAGCAAATAAGACTGGCCTGAAAATTCCAGGCAACGGAGAGAACTCAAGCCTTGATTACTCTTTCAAGTTGGCTGGCATAGAGCGATAATGCGGATAGAAAATGACGCTTTTGTAAGAAAACATCATTAATTTGTCATCCTGAGGACGGTTTTGGGCCGAAGGATCTAGAGCTCGTATATTATATTAATGCTTCGCCTGCCTGTTGGCGGGCAGGCTAGATTCTTCACTTGCGTTCAGAATGACTAAGATTGATTTTTTTAGAAATTGCTATTTTCATTCCTATTCTTCTATTTTTCTGATTGTCTGCAATGCAATTTATTGCAAAGTAGATATTCTCTCTTCTGACATATTGAGATGGTCGGTTTCAATCTCAACTAAGGCCTTAAAGACAAGCTTTACTTTTTCGTTTTCAGCTTCGTCGTCAGCTTCATCATAAAATTTAATCGCTACATCTTCACGGCGGTGGGATTCTTTTAAGTTATCGAGTGAGGAAATATCGCATGAATCATTGGCTGTTGGCAGTTCTGGAAGTCTGAGGAATTTTTGCCAAATGATGGCGTGCTCTTTTTCTACGTTAGCAAGGGCTTCAAAAAGTAACCTTTCCGACAAATTATCAGACTTTTTGGCGGCACAGAAATAAAAGGTCGAATTGGAAACTTCTACTTCGAGTGCTTTTTGCGCAAGAGCTTTATCTTTTTCTGATAGTTCCACATCAAAGAGGTCTTTGTCATCTTCGCCTTTGTCTGCTTGGCTGAATTTATCTTTGGCCGCTCCGCAGATAGGGCATGGGTCTTGGGGACTGTCGAATTCCCGCCCGCACACGCTGCAGCGCCATTTTGCTTGCTGCGATTTGGATTCGAAAAGATAACAATTATGTGCACCGCAAAAAGGGCAATTGTCTGCCAGGCCGTCGATTAAAGGTTTTCCGCACACCCCACATATAAACAATTTAGTCATTTAAATTCCTCAGTTAATAGTTAGTTTTATGATAATTGGCTCAGCCTGAACTGTCAAACAACTGCTCAGGCTATTGAAATGTTCGGTTTTTGTTCGACTTTTTATTCTATTTTTCTTATAATCTTATTATGGGTAATTTTACTGAACCAAAAGATTATAGGGTATTATTTCTGGACATGAACTCTTTCTTCGCTTCAGTTGAGCAGCAAGTTCAGCCTACTTTGCGTGGAGAACCGATCGGAGTGGCCCCTTTTATCGGTAGCTCTGGCTGTATTATCGCCGCCTCTAAAGAAGCAAAAGCAATGGGAGTGAAAATCGGCCGGATAGGGGAGATGAAAAAACTTTGCCCAAGGCTCAAAGTCGTGGAATCCCGTCCGGCACTTTATATGATTTACCACAAGGAAATCAAAAAGGTGATCGAAAGCTTTACTCCATATTTCGAGCCGCTTAGTATTGATGAGTTTTGCATTCATCTGGATAGAAATGAACAAAATTTTAATACAGCTGTTAGGCTGGGTCAAAGATTAAAAGAGGCTATTAAAGAAAGGGTGGGGGATTCTCTGACTTGTTCGGTCGGAATCGGCCCTTCTTATTTTTTAGCCAAAATGGCAGGGGAGCGGAAGAAGCCTGATGGTCTGACAGCGGTCCGATTATCGGAACTGAAAGAATTTTACTCCGGTCTAAAACTTACCGATATTACCGGCATTAACTATAGAATGGAAGCAAAGCTAAATTTTTTAAACATCAAATCCCCTCTTGAGTTTTTTAATTCTTCCTTGCCCGATCTTCGGGGGAAGCTGGGTCATCCCGGGAGACTGTGGTATTTTCGCTTGCGTGGCTATGAAGTAGATGATTTTGAAGTAAAAAATAAAACCATTGGACATTCTCATGTTCTCCCGCCGGAATACCGCTCGATAAAAGGGGCAATGGAAATATTGGAGAAATTAATTTTTAAAGCCGGATATCGTTTGCGCCAAGAAGGATATTGGGCTTCCGGAGTCTCAGTTTCTATCAGTTTTTATGATAAACCGGGTTTTCATACTAGCCGTAAATTTGAAAAGTTTTGCGACAATATTACCTTTCTCCGTAATACAAAAGAGCTTCTAAAAGGATGCTATTGGGGGAAGCAGCCGTCTTATGTGGGCGTAGCGTCTTTCGGATTGTCCCGGGCAATGGGAGAGCAGATATCGCTTTTGAAAGAAGAGAGAAAGCAAAGAGAGATTTCTAAAGCAATGGATTTGATCAACGATGAATTCGGACCTGAAACCATATATCCTGCTTCAATGTCCAACTCTGCTTGCGGAGCCGCTCCGGACAGAATTCCTTTTGGCAGACCGAGAAAAGAGATAGTTTTTTAACCACGCTAAAGCGTGTTCTCCGATGTTGGCGTAGCACAGCCTTCAGGCTGGTAGAATTACGCCACGCTAAAGCGTGTACTACAATCTACGGAGAACAGTCTTTAAGCTGGTAGAGTTACACCAAGCTAAAGCTTGTACTACAAAACTGTAGCACAGCCTTCAGGCTGGATGTAATCAAGCTAAAGCTTGTACTACTATGTGTTTTTGGAGGACAGACTTTAGTCTGATATTATAAAAATATGAGGTCTAACAAATTAAAAATAAATAACCGACCCAAACATATTTATGAAGATAACAGCATATACTTTTTTAGTGTTAGGACGTTGGATAAACAATGGTTTTTAAGACCGGATGAATACAAGCAATTACTGTTGGATAAAATAAAAGATAAAAAGAAAAAATACAATTTTAATCTTTTGGCTTATGTTATTCTAAACAATCATTATCATTTACTGGTTAAAGTTGGGATATCAAAAAATATTGCAAAATTTATTGGAGAGATAAATGGTTCAAGCGCTAAAGCAATCAATGATCTGGACTGTGTAATTGATCGTAAAATATGGTGGAGTTACTATGATCATATTATTAGGAATGAAAAAGATTTCTATAAACATTTGAATTATATACATCAAAACCCAATAAAACATGGATTGTCTAAAAACCTAAGTTGTAGGTTTTCCAGCTACGACAGCTGGTGCCGCAAAAGAGGGAAAGAGTACATGGATGACAGTTTTGAAAAGTACCCAATTGTCGATTTCATGATTTTTAATGACGAGCTATGATTGCCACGCTAAAGCGTGTTCTCTATGTCGCGTAGACCAGGCTTTAGCCTGAAGAGCTGCACCACGCTAAAGCTTGTACTACGAAACTGTAGAACAGCCTTTAGGCTGGAGGAAGCTGCACCACGCTAAAGCTTGTACTACGAAAAACTGTAGAACAGCCTTCAGGCTGGTCGGCGCTTTTGAACATAGTTATCCCCAGACTTTGCATTGATTGATCTTTAAACTATAATGTAATCAAGGCGAAAGCTGTATTTTTGCAATAAATATCTTAGCGAGGGGTTCCGGTGAAGATCGGAATTAAATATGAAAAAACCATCCTTTCCTCTTTTTTCAAAAATAAAAGCGTTATTTAAGAAGAAAGAGCACAAAAAGCAAACACTTTATACAGTCTGGGAACAAAGAAGAAGAACTAAAATAGCTACAGCAGCTTTGATACTGCTGATTGCAAGCACGGCCGCATCTGTTCTTGTTTTGAATAATCCAAAAAAGCCAAAAGCGGAAATAACTTCAAATGGCAGCAACATAATTATCTCTGGCGGCAAATATGTGATTGATCCCGACGGTGATGTTTATGAAAATAAAAACTCATTGTATGGTAATAATTACTCTTACTATCCACTAAGGCAGGACGATCAACTTGATTTCAGATATCAGGCTTCCACTAGCGACAATACACGTATTGATTTTAATGTTAAAAATAAGAGTTTAACTGTGAAAGATGGTGCGATTGTGCTTATGGAGGGAGAGCAAACGCTTAACAGTTTGGATGTGAACAACGGGGGTAAAATTTCCCAGCCTTATGCCGACAGGAGTGGATACATAAACAAGCCTTTATTCGCGCCAGATAAGTGGGCGATCAGATTTACTTGTTTTATTAAAATTGATCCAAACTCAATCTACTATTTAAAGGGTGGCCCGGATGAAAACAATTCGAATAATAATGATAACGATGATGCAATTATGATTGAGGCAAGCAGTGGAAATACTATAGAAACGCTAAACTGGCAGGTTGTACATCGAAATAGTTTAGACGGTGCGGTGGCGACTTGGGGAGCACGGAAAAATACTCTTTTAAACGATTACAAGAATGATTCAAATTCTTACAATATTTTAAAAAACGATACCGCTGTGGATAAGTATGTTCCAGTCAGGTTAAGTTTTATGGAAATTAGCAGTACCGCTCAATTCAGAGTTTATCTACATAAATATAATTTGTCTTGGAGTGGTCACACTTCCTCTTTTTTACCCAGGTCTTCTCTTTATGGCGCTGCCGCTGCTGGTACAATTTCTGTTAATGCAACTGGTGTGCCAAATGGTCAAAAGACAGCTAAATTTGAGCATTTTTTATACAGGCACTATAATCAGACCTCGATTGGTTCCAATCTTTCTGATGATGTCGTGAAGACCACAGAGTCAAAGGATTTTTTGCTAGATCGTGATCTTGCTGGCGGTTGGGGTGACTATCTGTCCGATGATAGTATTCCAAATAATAATGAAAATTTTGATTTTAAATTTGGGTCTAGCAGCCAATCCGCCTCTCCAATTGGCACAAATACTGCATCTCATGATGCGTATAAGTCACCTGTGTATAGTAATATTTCTATGAACAATGCTGCCGTCGATGACCCCATGACTAATAGCAAAAGCACGAGAAGGGTTTTGAGCGGTTTGACTTTGAACGTGACTGGAGATGTTAATCTTTCTTCTTCTGGAAGTATTGACTTAACAGGCACCGGTTTTCCTGGCTGGGCCAATGAGTTTCGTGGTTCGTCAGGAACCTATTCTAATATAAGGGGAGCGGGTCCTGGGGGCGGTTGCTCAGATTCTTGGGGTGGCAATGGTGCTATAGGAGGAGGCGCATCTCATGCCGGTACGGGGGGGGGGGAATAATCGTTGTGCGGAGGGTGGGGCGTGGACGCCGAGCGTTTATGGCAGTTTATATAGTCCAACTTTGGGTTCTGGCGGCGGAGCCTCGACTGATGATACACATGCTAATCTTGGCGGTAGTGGTGGCGGGGCATTGGTTTTGAGGGCCTCAAAGGTAGAAATAAATGCTGAAAATGCAATTCTGACTGACGGATCAAGCGGATTTGGTTTTGGTTGGGGCAGAAATACTGGTGGCTCAGGTGGTTATGCAAATATTAAAACCGGTGATTTAGTTATCAACGTTGTTTCTGGTAAAAGCATCGTGAATTCTAAAGGCGGCGGCGCCCCCGCTACCAAATATATTGATAGTCCTAATACTGCCATGGAAATGTCAGGCGGCGGCGGCGGCTATGTATATGTGCAATACCAGAATGCAAAACATGGTGGAACTGTAATCGAGGAAAGTGTAGTAGAGACCTATTTAAGTGTAGTCGGTGGGTGCGGGGCTTTTGTATGTTCCGCCTCCACAAATTATGATGCGCAAGATGGTATAAAGAAGGCATCTAGGGATGTTTCCTCGGCTACAATTAAAAAGGAGTTGATACCGGTATATCGGGGAGCTCAGCTAACACGGAATCAAAGTTTAACCGACCTTTGTCCTGCTCTGAATTTTTATGGAGATGTTGCAGAAGGCTGTCCTAATCGTAATTTCAATCCCTATGCTCTACAAATTGGCGATTTCATCAAGGTTAAGCTGACCATTTCTAACTTATCAGGTGATACAACAATTAAAGATGAACGGCTTAAAGTGCCAGGCACAAGCAAATGGTGTAAGCCGTATATGACCTATACTGATTCTATGACTAGAACCGACTTAGTTGGATATAATGATTATAATTCTCCTGCTGGCTGGGAAAATTATATTTATTTAGAACAAACATTTAGAGCTGATCCATATACCTATATAACCAATCCTTTCCTGAGTTGGAATATTGCCGACCCTGATCCTGAAGAGGTGATAACTTATTTATGTAGGGTTACTGAAAACTAATGAAAACTATTTTTATTAAAATTTGCGTTTCGGTTTTATTACTCTTTCCTATTGTTATATTGGCTGAAGATAGGCTTCCTGAGCCAATGGCTTCGAGCGGGGTTACAGTTGAACAAGGCGGCAATAAAACCTACGGAGGATTTACTGGCAATGAAGCTGTTTTAAATTACACCCAAAGCCCGGCAGAATCTATTTCGACAGTTGGCGCACCAAGCTTTAATTTTGATGGCAGCGCTGATAGTTATGTCTCAATCAACAATTCGTACACCAGCTCGGAGATTGGTTCAAGCGGGATGACTGCTTGTTTTTGGGCAAAACCGGAGGCGACCGGGGACTATGAAAGATTTTTAGAATTCAGCAACGGGGCATCGGCTGACAATATAATAATTTCCCGCTTCGGTACGACAAGCAAAATGCATGTCGGCGTGTTTAGAGGAAGCAGCAAAAACGATATCCTTGGCAACAGAAAAGAGTATGTATCCCCTGACCAATTTATTGAGAATAGCGTCTGGCATCACTATTGTGTAGTCATTGCTGCATCAGCATTTGAAACAACCACTGTCAATATTTATAAAGACTCTGACATCAGCTCCAATGGGAGTGGATCTGTATTAACTCCACAATCCCTTAACAGGTCGGTCAATTATCTTGGAAAATCTTCGTTTACTAGCTCTAACAATCCAAATTACATTGGGTATCTCGATGAAGTAAGAGTTTACAATACTGCTGTACCTCAAAACGAGATCGAAAACATTAAAAAAGGTGTGTACAGCAACAATATGATTACCTATTATTCTTTTTCTGAAAATGAAGTCTCCCTGATTAAAGATATTAGTTCTGGCAATCATGATGGAGTATATCATGGTAATACATCATCGGCAGTAAATTTTTCCAAAACTGATCAAGAAAATGGAATATTGCCAGTCGGTGATGATAGTGGAATCGGTGGCTTCAACACGATGGAGTATTGGGTAAATCCTAAGACTCCAAACGGTGTCCCTATGCAGTTTGATACTTCGGGCATGTATTCGCACTATCTTGTCTATAATGGTTTCCCCCAAAATTTCGAAGGTCAAGTATATGTTGACGGTGTTCCGGAGCAGCTCAGTCCCATAAATTTAGTAGCGAATCCCGGGTTTGAAAACATAGATGGAACAACAGATTTTGCTTCAAATTGGGTCAAATTTGTTGGGTGTGATTCGACGTCGCCAGAAAGATGCAAGGCAGAAATAGCTGATAGCAATAGTCCGGCAGAAGCAGGCGGAGGGAAGGCATTGAACATTGCTTCTAACGTTAATGGCGGATGGAATACCAATAAATATGTAATGGTACGACAATCTCTTAGTGGTTTGCAGGAAAATAAATTGTATAAATTGTCTGCTTGGGTCAAGAATGCGAGCCTTCAAGATGGTTTGGAATCACATGTATGGTTTTGTGGAAGTGGCTATTGGAGCAACAACAGTACTGGTTTTACCATGAAGATCTCGGGCAATAAGGATGTTTGGGTCAAAAGAAGCGGTTATTTGTATATACCAAGCGGTTTTTCTGGTTGGGATGGAGCGTACGGAAACCTTAGAGTAAGTGCAATTGTGCAACATCTCAATCAAAATATATGGTTTGATGGATTTAGCGTAAATGAGGTTTTGACAAACAGTCCCACTGGCAATCCGATATCACCGAATAGCTGGCATCATGTGGCTGTGGTCGCTAACGATTCACTGAATACTAGCCAACTTCATCTCGGCAATCAACTTTATCCCGACGCATCTGCTCCAAATGCTTCTTGGTCACAGCCATTTGTGGGCAATGTGAGTGCGTTTGGCTATTATCCTGAAAAATTTAGTGCAGCTGATATTAACAATCATGCTCAAAATAGGCTACTACCAACCAGCAGCAGTGGTACGGTTTTCAATATAGACGGTAGTGATCTTCCGTTTTATTCCAATAATGGTATAGAGGCATCAGCCATTGAATCAACGGTTCTTGGTTTATCTGCCCCTGCGTGGAGTGCAACAGCGGGTCCTCCGACACAAAACTCAGATCAAGAAGAACTATTTGGGTTTGAGCAAAATACTTTGGTCGGCTGTTTGAACGGCATTGTTTTCCGTCTCTCCAATTCTTATTGTCACGTTTTAAATCAAAAGAGCTCTATTAAAATAATGAATAGTCGCACTTCTATTAATGGGGTGGGA
Organism: Patescibacteria group bacterium; assembly: GCA_038216025.1. Taxonomy (GTDB): domain Bacteria; phylum Patescibacteriota; class UBA1384; order XYA2-FULL-43-10; family 1-14-0-10-43-13; genus JBBQQK01. Next base: position 8,850 of record JBBQQK010000009.1, on the reverse strand, counting down.
GTCACCGAGGTGGCGACACTGCTGTATCCTTCTAAAACTATCGTTGGTGATGTCTACGGCGACTTTGACTTCAACTACTGGGGAAGAAATCTCAACCAAAATAATGCAAGCGGCACTCCAGATAATGGAGATGCCTCATGGAGAGTGGCGGGGGAAATTAATCCAAATGCTCAGGCAAAGATTGATGGAGAACAGTTCAAATCATACCTTTCAAAAATTAATTCATTAGCCGGTGAGGCCAAAAAAGTTTCCAACGCTGAATTCAATGGTACCTGGAATCTGGACACTACTGATGATCATCCTCAAGATCCATACATCGGCGGTGTCGATCAAAAATCATTTTATCCTGAAGGCAGAGTTTGGCTGATCGATTGCTCTCCAACGGGCAATGATTTAACATATTGTGGTGGTGATGGGCAAGTAGAATTCAACGGAGATCATACATACAACGGATCCGGTACGGTAATCGTCAAGGGTGCTAATTTACGCTTTGGTCCAGGCGCTGATATTACAAGAAACAACAATGCTAGGCTTGGATTTATTGTTCTTGATGGCAATGTAACATTCGCTGGCAATAATAAAATTGAGGCAGCTATTCTTTGCTATAAAGCAGGCGACCCTCTCGGCAAGATCGATATCCAAGGAAACGGAGAATTTATAGGTTCTTTTGTCGGCGAAGATTTCGGAATGACAGGAACTAATATTCGCTTTTACTACGATTATGATCTAGATAGCGCTTGGCCGCCCGGTTTTAAATACTTTAAGATGCCCACAGTGGAAAAGAAGTAAGTTATAAAGCTATAAAGTTATAAAGTATTAGTACTTAAAGGGCTGAAATAGTTTGCAGTAAAATCGTAAAACAATTATAATATATTTAGAATATTTTAAATGGAGGGCCATGTGCTAATAAAGCACACGGTATAAAATATGGACAGGCAACAGCCCCCATCTACTCAAACAACTCAAGCACAACCATCGGCAATTCCGCAAGGTCAAGTTCATAACAGAGCTGAAGCTGCTAGTACGCTTGGATTTGCTCAGGAATCAAGTTTTAATTTTGCTATGTTGATCTTATGGTTAGTTGCTGCGTTCGCGGTTGCAGCAACTGTCTTTTTTTGGTTGATGCAAAATAACAACCAAACTACTTTAAATGATAAAAAAATTGAGCAATCAAATGTTCTTTCTGAATTAGCCAGACCGTCCAATAAAGAGATTGAAAAAAAGGCAAACGATTTTAAAAGTTCAGTTACTCAATTGTCATCAGCGTTCAAGTCAAGATATTCTTATGGAAGCTTTTTACCTGAATTATACAAAAAGGTAAATAGCGATGTTAAAATCATGGCTATTTCTATTGCAAATGACGGCGCCGTAAGTTTGACAGGCACTACATCATCGTACAGGGCAATCGCTGATCAAATGCTTTCCCTTAAAAGCTCGGCATATCTAACAGACGTGGATTTGGCTTCATCATCTGTTTCTAACGATAAAGGCACGGGCGAATTTAATTTCACAATATCTACAAAGATCGTTAAAGAGGATAAAACTTCGACTAGTAATTCTGAAACAAATACAAATACCACCGGCGGCTCGGGCAACGGTACCGGTTCAACGCCTAGTCCACTTTCAAATAGTGATACAAACGGAGGTACCCAATGAATAAATCCAACTCAGGCTTTTACACTTTTTTGGCAATACTTATAGCAGGTATTTCCTTCTTTTACTCTTGGAAAACAATACTTCCTAAATATCAAAAAACCAATAGAGAGATATTAACCATAGAAAACCAAACTAATGCCGCAAAATCAAAACTTAGTTCCCTTGGTAAAGCTAAAACAGATTTAGATCAGCTAAGTGACATTGTGGATAAGTTATTCATTGCAGTGCCAGAGGGAAAAGACACGCCAAATCTTCTTACTGAACTTGAATTTCTTCTAACGCAGCTGAAATTACAGGTGCCAACCATACAGATCTCCGGTAGTGATTCCGTCGCTTCTGCTGGAAGGGCTTCGTCTACATCTGGAGATACAGTACAAATATCATTTTCAGTGACCGGTAGTTTTGAGCAATTAAATTCTTTAGTGCTTTTTCTGGAGAGGGACGTGCGCTTTATGAATATAAAAAGCGTAAGTTTCGCTAGCGCTGATTCAAGCGATTTGTCTATGTCTTTACAGATAGAAGCTTATAAGCGGCCCTTAGCGAAGTAGAATTCAAGCATAAATAATATTTGGAGTTTTTATGAATAGCAAGGCGATAGGTCTAATATTTTCAATAATTTTTGCCGGAGGGGTGGTGTTCGGTTTTTTCTGGATGTGGACGCAGCTCAAGGCTGATCCAGCTACTTCTAAAAATACCGCTTTTCAATCTGCCGGTGTTAGCGATTTATCTCAGGTTGACATTTCTACTACGAAAAAAGATGCAGAGAATATTCTAACTGGTAAGGAAAAATTTTCCGATATACCTATAAGTGTAAAGCCTGATAAGATGGGAAGAGCTAACCCTTTTAGCGCACTCAAGTAAGTCTACTGTATGTATTCTTGATTCCAAGTGCAACGAGGTTCATTTTTAAATTAATCCGAAAAATTTACAATCGTCCAAAATGAATTCAAACAAAAATAAAGATTATTTTGGTGGATATACCAAGAAGTTATTGAGCACCCAGTCTATCTTGGATGTATTTGTCTTACAGGGTTTGCTCGACCTAGAAGACGCTCAGAAATTAAAAAATCGCCTCAAAACCAGCAGGGAGGTTGAAAATTTTTTAGTAAGGAACAAACTGGTAAGTCGAGAAACGATAAATAAAGCGTATAGCATTCTTTTGAAGATGCCGTATATTTCTTTGAAAAATTTAGAAATATCAGAAGTCGCAAAGTCGACAATACCATTGAATTTAGCGAAAAAATTTAAACTGATGCCATTTGATTTGAGGGGAAAAGTTCTAAAATTAGCTGTTATCCGGCCATCGGATTTATTGGTATATTATTCTTCGGGACTAGGCAAGCTTCTACAAAAAAATGGCTTGACGATAGAAATTTATATTACAAGTGACTCTGATTTCATGGAAGCCTTAGCGCAATACAAACGAAAAAGCGGAATTTTGCTGAAAAAAACTACACTCCCTTTAATTTTTTTAAGGAACAGAGAGCTTGAAACTAAATATATTTTCAAGATTCCGAAAGATTATATCGAAAAATATGGAATTGTAGTATTTGACAAGTCTCCCAGCGGTTATTATATGGTTGCTTGTGAAAATTATGAATCTACAATTACTTTAAAGCTACTCGATTTCATAAGGAAAGAGAACAATGTTGAGCTAGAACTATTTACCACATCGAAAGAAGACATAAAATTTGTTCTTGATAATTATGAGACAGGAGTTACATTTAAATCCAACAAATCGTTTGTTACCAAAGAGGATACTAAAAAGACAGCGAGTTTCGGTTCGGATGCTAAGCGAGTTGTTGAAGCAGTGAAAGGAAATATTGCAAAATCCAGATATGAATCAGCATCAAAAAAGGAAAATTTAATTACTATTGATTCTGTTGGTCAAAGCTATTCTGATATTAAAAGCTCCGGAAAGAATTTTATTAAGCTTGCTGAAGCAGTTATTTCTCAAGGTCATCTGTCCCAACTGCCAAAAAGGTTTGTTGAAAAATATCGAGTAGTTATCTTTGGTGAGACAAAAGCGGGTGAGCTGATGCTGGCTACTGATACTTTGGAAGACGAAGGCACTTCGAAGGCGATTGCGTTTATAAAAGAGCAATATCCGTTAAAAATATACACAACTTCAATCGTCGATTTTAATTTGGTATTAAAGAAGATCTAATGTCACAAGATCAAACAATTATAGAGCCAGCTCAAACTAAAAGGAGAATTTCCTTCAAGGGTTTTTTTGATCCTTCTTTTGATAATACCCAATCTAATATTAGTTCTCACGTCAATCAAGACGTAAACCATCAGGTTATTTCAAATGAAGGTATGTTCCCAAATTATGATTTGCCAGAAGAAACTACGGATGATCCTTTGGCAACTTCGCCATCCGATAACTCAGTTGTCAGCCATCCACAGATTCAAGCGCAAACAGACAAACTAGAAGTTGACAATGCTGCCGTCCAAGAAAATAGCACTGTTAACAACTTCCAACAACTTCAACAAGAGAACGTTGCTGAACCAGCAACTATTGAAAATGTAAAGACTGTCGTCCCGCCTGATAATGGCAAACAGGACGGAAAATTTATTGAAGTGTCAGGATCGAATGAAAATCCCAATAAGACAGATAATAGCTCTCAGCTTGATAGTGCGGATATAGGTGGGCTGCTTGATAAAGACATTTTTTCAGAAGGCGATCTCGCTGAAATTGTTGGACAAGGTTATATTCCAAAAATAGTAGCCGGCATAATAAATTTTGCTTTAAATAGAAAAGCCTCGGATATACATATTGAGCCGCAATCCAAGATGCTACGTATTCGTTGCAGAATTGATGGCGTATTGATCGACATTGCTAAAACTCAGCTTTCTCTTCACCCGCCGATCATCAGTCGTATCAAAATTTTATCCAAATTGAAGATAGACGAAACGAGGATACCACAGGATGGAAGGTTTGGAGTCGTTTTTAAAGATAAAGAAGTTGACGTCAGAGTTTCATGTTTGCCAACAGTTCACGGTGAAAAAGTTGTTTTGAGAATTCTCGACAAGAGTCAAAAAATCCTCTCTCTGGAGGATTTAGGTATGGTGGGAAGTGGTTTTGATAAAACAATAGAAGCTATTAAGAAGCCTTGGGGGATCGTTCTTGTTACCGGTCCTACCGGAAGTGGTAAATCCACCACTCTTAATGCTGTTTTGAGCCGTTTGAATCAGCCCGGCATAAATATAGTCACCCTTGAAGATCCTGTCGAGTATGAGTCTCCTGGAATAAATCAATGCCAAGTTAAGCCCGACATCGGCTTTACTTTTGCGGCCGGATTGAGAAGCGTGCTGAGACAGGATCCGAATATTATCATGGTTGGCGAAATTAGAGATGCTGAAACTGCAAGTATGACAACTCATGCTGCTTTAACTGGCCATCTGGTTTTGTCTACCCTTCACACAAACGATACTGCCGGTAGTCTTCCTCGCTTGATAAATATGGGAGTAGAGCCCTTTCTTATAACTTCTGCAGTTGATTTGGTGATCGCCCAGCGATTGGTGAGGGTAATCTGTCCAAAGTGTAAAGAAAAAATTAAATTGCCACCAAAATTGGTTGAAGAAATCAAAAGAGAGCTCGATATGATCCCGCAAAATAATCTTAGCGATAGGGCAAGGATACCGAGGGAAATGAGATTCTTTTATGGCAGGGGTTGCTCCGAATGCACAAGCGGATTCAAAGGTAGAATGGGAATATTTGAAGTGATGAGGATGACGCCCAAGATTGAGGATCTTGCTGTAAGCAGGCGTCCATCGAATGAAATATTTAGCGCGTCTAAAGAAGATGGAATGATAACACTCAAACAAGACGGTATTCTCAAAGCACTTGCAGGAACTACGACGGTGGATGAAATTCTTCAAGCGACAATGAGCAATTAGCAAATGAATTCTGGAATATTAACAGATGGTTGAACCAAAAATATTCAAATCGGATAAAAAAGTTTGTATTGGCATCTACCGTTGATGTATACTTAATATAAATATATAGGATGTATCCAGGAGGGTATGTGGAAACTGAGAGTCAGCACAAAAATAGTGAAATGATGAGTTATCTTGAATTTGCTATGTCTAAAGAAGCATCAGATATTCATCTGTCTGTCGGCATTCCCCCTACTGTTAGAATAGATGGAAAACTACTTCCGATACCGGATAAAGAAGTTTTAACTCAAACTAAAATCAGAGAACTTATTGCCAGTTTTACTCCAAAGGAAATGATTGAGTCTTTTCGTCAAAAAAAAGAACTTGATTTTTCTTTTGGTTTCAAAGATGTTCGATTCAGAGTAAACTTGTACTATCAAAAGGGGTTTGAGGCTGGTTCTTTGCGTCTTATACCTACAAATATTAAATCCATCAAAGACCTTGGATTGCCTCCAATTTTGGAGAAATTCACAGATCATGCACAAGGGTTTGTTATTATCGCCGGTCCTACTGGATCTGGTAAATCCACGACATTAGCTGCTTTAATCAATAAAATCAACGAAGAGCAACGTAAGCATATTATCACCATTGAAGATCCGATCGAATACGTGTTTGAGCATAAAAAAAGTATCATCTCTCAGAGAGAAGTAGGACCTGACACAGGATCCTTTGGCAAGGCCTTGCGATCTGTATTGCGTGAAGATCCCGATGTTGTGCTTATCGGGGAGATGCGTGACCTTGAAACTATCGAGGCGGCGTTAACAATCGCAGAAACTGGGCACTTAGTATTCTCTACTTTGCATACAAATTCTTCTTCCCAAACTGCCGACCGTATTATAAATGTGTTTCCTGAACATATGAGACAGCAAGTATCAAACCAACTTGCTTCGGTTTTGTTGGGCGTTATTTCGCAAAGACTTATTCCTAAAGTCGGGGGAGGCAGAGTATTGGCATCGGAAATCATGATTGGCAACTCTGCTGTTAAGAGTCTGATTCGTGAAGGAAAAACCTATCAAATACCTAATATTATACAGACATCAGCCTCAGATGGCATGATAAGCTTGGATAAAGTTTTAGCGGAATATGTATCCAAGGGAGAAATCACACTGGAAGATGCTTTGACTTGGGCGATAGATCCAAAAACTTTCAAGATGATGGTTTATTGATATTTGAACATGTCACTTTTTTGTTACTGGGAATAAATTTGGTAATTAGCGATATATATTATATGGCAACAAAAACTTTTTTATACAAAGCAAAAAACTCTAAAGGGCTTCTTATCACAGGCACGGTAAAAGCGGCTGATAGCGCAGAAGCAGAAAAGATTCTTCAAAAGAATAGTCTCTCCCTTTTAGATTTGATTCCAGAGAAAGCTGAAATAAATTTTAGTATGCCTAAAATATTCAATCGGGTTAAAGCTAGAGATAAGGCTCTTTTCGCCCGCCAATTGGCTACTATGATATCTGCCGGTCTCACTATTACAAAATCAATCAGAGTTATTAGTACTCAGACAAAAAAAGCCTATGTTCATCAAATTTACATGGAGATTTACAGAGATTTAGAAGAAGGACTGAGTTTTTCGGCCGCCTTATCTAAGCACCCTGATGTGTTTGATCAGGTTTTTATCAGTATCGTAAGCGCGGGTGAAGCAACCGGTAAGCTAGATGTTGTTTTGGCGCAATTGGCAGATCAGCTAGAAAATGATAACAACTTTGTCGGCAAAGTAAAAGGAGCTTTGTACTATCCCGCTTTTATACTTTTGGCTTTGGTGGGGATAGGCTCATATATGTTGGTGGTTGTTATTCCACAGTTAAAATCTGTTTTTGATTCCCAGGGAGGCCAATTACCTTTTGCAACTAGAGCTTTGATTTCATTGTCTGGTTTCGTATCAAAGTCATGGTGGCTGTTGCTTGTTATGATCGTAGTTCTGGTGGTTGCTGTAAAATTTTGGGTAGCTTCTCCAACAGGCTCCAGGTTTTGGTCGCTTATGAAGATAAAAACTCCTTTGTTTAAAAATATGGCAGAAGGCATTTATATGTATAGATTTTCCAGAATACTGGCTATGTTAATCGGTTCGGGTGTTCCGTTGCTTGACGCGCTTAAGATTTGCTCAGGTGTTATGAACAATGAAATTTACGAAAAAAGCATAGTCGCTTTGGCAAAACAAGTGGAAAAAGGCGTGCCGATTTCGGTGCAAATGAGTAAAGACACTGTTTTTCCTTCATTGATAGGACAGATGGCTGCCGTAGGAGAAGAAACAGGCAAACTAGACGAAGTGATGCTGAAGGTTGCTGATTATTTTGGCGAATCCACTGATCAAAATATTAAGACAATTTCAACTTTGATCGAGCCGATTATATTGGTTATTATGGGCTTAGGAGTTGCGTTTTTAGTGTTTGCTGTCCTTGTGCCTATATACAATGTTGCGCAGCTGAATTGACGAAAAATACAGATGCTTTATAATTAGTATATTAATCTTATCTTGTTGGGGAGGGGTCGATCAGGGTAGTTAATAGATATTACTTATGTCAATATTGTTTGAAGCTTGCGCAAGCGGCTGAGAACATTCTCGGCCACCATATGGCTTCGAAGAGTAAGCAATATTAGTATAAGAAAATTAATTAAAAGTTTTAAATGAAATTAAAACTTGGAGGAATATGAAAAAAGGTTTTACTTTGATTGAGTTGCTTGTAGTTATTGCAATTATAGCTATTTTAGCGACTGTCGTTATTTTAAATGTTAGTGGCGCTAGAACAAGGGCAACAGTAGCCAAGGTTAAAGATAATGTCACTGCTATCTATAAGACAGTGGAAGCCTGTAAGGCCGACGGTGGCACAGTATATAGTGGCTCTACTCTTGGGAGTCCAGTCTGCACAAATAGTGATTCCTCGGTAACTGCCACCTATCCGTCAGCTCCTACTGGCTTCAATTATGGAATTTCAGGAAGTTACTTAACTGCTACTGGCACTGGTTCGTTTAATGGTCAATCTGCCGCTTGCACCTCCACAGGATGTGTTTTTACTGGTACTGATTTAAATAAGTAAACCTTAGAGATAAGAGGGATCCAACCTTAGATGAAATTAAACGAAACAATAGGATTGAAGCATCTAGAGTGTACAGAGAAACAAAAAGGTTTCACTTTAATTGAAATATTGATAACAATCTCAATCATCGGGATCCTTTCTTCTATGGTTATTGTGACTTTGACAAACGTGAAATCTAAGTCTCGTGATACGCAAAGAAAGACTGATT